>CAILUB010000148.1 GCA_903837305.1 uncultured Cytophagaceae bacterium | reverse complement strand
TCTCATTTTTTAAAACGGAACGAACATATAAATAGGCCAAAGGAGGTGCTAAATAGCTTATCGGTGCTGCCGTTTTATATAAATAGGGAACTTCCAGCAACCATTTAAATACAACAATCAAATAAGAACCAATATTTAGTGCATATACGATAAGAAATAGTGCCAATAAGGCATCTGAATATATTTGGTGTGAATATTTGCGAAATAAAAGCAAATAGACTGTCACCAGCGCAAAGAAAATACTAGCTACTATAATCGATTCTATCATGAAATTAATTTAAAACACTTCTACTCTTTTATCTCTAATCAAAGTTCAAAGACCGAAGTTCAAAGTTCAATTCTGATCTTTGCTCTTTGGTCTTTGCTCTTTGATATCAGCTTTCATGCGCTAGCAAAAGCTGATACAACCTCTCCGTAACTTCCCCCCTCTTCCCATCTCCTATTTGTTTCCCATCTATGGAGAGAATAGGCAAGACGCGCTTCGTGCTTCCTGTCGTAAATACTTCATCTGCGTTCATGAAATCTTCTAGTGAGCAAGCTCCTACTCTAACTTCATAAACAGAGGAAGCTAATTCAATCACCTTTTTACGCGTGATTCCTTCTAAAATATGGTCTGCAGGCGTGTGAATCACACCCTCTTTGACATAAAACAAATTAGAACGGGAGGATTCTGAAACCCCAAATTCAGGAGTATGGTAAATCAAATCATCGCCACCTGCTGCTCGAACTGCAGGCATTTCGCGTAAGGCGAAAGCATAATTCAAGGATTTAATATCGGCCATTTCGCGCTTGTACTCCCGACTTATCAGACGCATTCCGTTAGTAGGCTCTGCAAAAGTGAATACCCCAGGGAAAATATATAACTCTGATTCGCCTACTGGATCGAATCCATTCAAACTAAATCCAGCTGTTAAAACCAATTTAACTCCGAGGCAAGGATCGACAGATTTAGCCGCGATCTCATTAATTAAAGTAGCTAGCGACTCTTTAGAATAGCTATGCGACAAACCCATTTTCGAGGCTGAACTCAAAAAACGATCCAAATGATCCGACATAAAGATGGGTTTTCCATCCATGATACGGAAGAAATCGAAGATGCCAAAGCCGCGCAAAAAACCTACATCCTTGACGGAAACGGTCACCTGTTCGGGGTCTTGCCAGTGGCCTTTATAATAAATGGGATATGCCATTTTGTTGTAGTTTTTGAACTAAATGAATGGTTTCTTTGGCCTGCATCACATCGTGAACCCGCAAAATTGACGCGCCTTGTAACAAGGCGACTGTATGCAAAACGGTGGATCC
This sequence comes from uncultured Cytophagaceae bacterium, assembly GCA_903837305.1. Lineage (GTDB taxonomy): Bacteria > Bacteroidota > Bacteroidia > Cytophagales > Spirosomataceae > Aquirufa. The sequence continues at coordinate 869 of CAILUB010000148.1, read as the reverse complement.
ATTCAATGCTTCATCGGCAGTAATACCTAATTCCTTCCAAATCATGGTCTTACGCGACAATCCCGCTAAAATGGGAGCGCCTAATAATTTGAATGAACGAAGATGTGCCAATAAGGTATAATTGTGATCTAACGATTTAGAAAAGCCAAAACCAGGGTCCACGATCAAATCCTTGAAACCGCGGGAACGTAGCTCCTGGACTTTTGGCAATAAATTATGCAATACCTCAGCTACCACATTCTGGTAATCTGGCACCTCATGAACTTGCTCGAAACGCCCTACGCTGTGACTCAGAATATAGGGAACTTGATTTTCAACGACGTAATCGAACACGCCTTCATCCATTTGACCTGCACCTATGTCATTGAACAGATGAGCTCCAGCGGCAATTGCAGCCTTTGCCACCGCAACTCGGTAGGTGTCGATAGAAATAATAACAGATGGAAATGCCGCGGAAATAGCCGAAATAATGGGGCAAACCCTCTCTATTTCTTCCCCAGGACTCACAGGAGCTGCTCCGGGTCTTGTCGAATGTCCGCCAATATCCAAAATCAAAGCGCCGGATTCGATCATAGAAGAAGCCTGCTGCAAGGCTAATTCTACAGAGCCTACGCGACTTCCTTCGAAAAAGGAATCGGGGGTGATGTTCAAAATTCCCATGATTTGGGGCTTCGAAAAATCAAGCAATCGCCCATTTAAACGGATTGTTTGACTTGTGGAAAAAAGAGCGTCCAAATCGAGTGAATTTAGGATAATTTAAATAATTTTGTAGGCTATAAAAACGTGAGTATCGTCTAAAAACTGATTCTATGAATAGGGACTCAACGCCTTCCCAAACCGAAATCGAATATCGCCAAGTAATTTCATTC
>CAILUB010000147.1 GCA_903837305.1 uncultured Cytophagaceae bacterium | reverse complement strand
AGTCGTAGATGCGCTTTTTACTAATTAATAAAAATTGAGAATGGGACATTCTAAGTCCATTTATGTAGTATTCCTCTTTGCCGTCAGCATAAATCATTGCCGGGCCTTTCAAATTGTGAGGTTTTCTATTCTGTCCTGGATCTTGGATGTAATGGATTTTTATGCCATCAACTGTATTCATGACACCGTACGTAATCTTTTTCATATAACCAATTTAATAAATTTTCTTGATACTTTTTAACTAAAGTCTATGGTGGGTCTATATTACGACTTCATTATTAAAGCATTCTAAACGCCAACCTCTTATTTTTTGGATTGTATATTGATAATGAGGATTCAAATTCAAATTCAGATGAAGAGAAACTCTTTAGATTAAATCTAGCCGTATTCTGTTTAACATTCATTGTTAAGTAAAGTTGTTTAACTTCTGATTTGCTCATTATATCCGTTAGGGCTTTTTTATAGACTTTACTAGCGTTTAAAGAAGCCGCTACGTAATTAACCAATGGAGACGTAATTACTCCATAATAAGCTTTAGGAGATATATCTCTCCATCTTATAGGAAAACCAGGAGCTTTTTTAATAGAGGCAAAGAAAGGCGCAAATTTCTTTTTTATGATGGCATCTTTTTGTTCGTCAGTAGTTGCTGTTTTTAAAATCTTATTAACATAATCGTTTATTCTTTGCGCATCAATATCTTTAACCGGTACTTTTATAATTTGAGACAGTTTATCCATTCCGTCTAATTTTAATGCTTTTGCAATACTTAGAGGACCTTGAACTCCATCTTCTCTTATAATAGTTGTAAGTAATTTATATAAAGATTTTTGTCCTGGTGTGGTTAATTGCTCAGGCTTAATATTTTTTACTGTGTCTGTTATAGTTGCCGCTCCGCCTTTGTTGTATTTTGCAGATACATTAAATCCGTCTAATTGAAAATCTGCTAAAGGATTGGCTTCAGCGGCTGGAAATACGATTCCAGATCCAGCGTTAACTACACTTTTTAATAAAGCAATTGCTCCTAAACATTCACCAAAATCTGATCCAACCATTCCAACGTCTTGTGGACTAACTTTAGTAAGTGCCTTTCTAGTTCTTTCGCTTAATGGTATTTGTTGATCGAATTTAGTAATTTCAGCGGTGTCTGTAAATTTACCTTTAGCTGCACCTTTTAATACATCATCAACTAAACTATCTAATAGTTCTTTAAGTGATTTATCATTGGTAACATTAGGCACATTTTTTTTAATCGTGTTAGCTAATGAGGTAGCATTTTTAAATTTACCGCTAGTAAGCCCCAATTTAACTGGAGTTAATGCTTTTGTTTTTGTAGAAGCACCTTCTTTTACCGTGCTAACTATAAACACAGCTTCTCCCTTTTTATAACCATTCGCAGCTTTGGTTAGCTGTACTTTATAAGTAGGATATGTACCTGATTTGGATTCGCCTTGGTTTTTTTGAAATTCTTGTACTTTAAAAGCGTCTTTAGGTAGTAATTTGCCTATTGTTTTTTCAATTAAAGCTTGAACATTCTTTGAAGTTTCAAAATTAGTTCTTAATACTAATCCTCTACTGCCTTTATTTTCTGGTACTACTTTATATTTAGCTTTTTCAAGTTCTTTTTGTATTGCTTTAAATAAAGTTGGAGCGGATAAATTTGCTTCTATTAAAATTCCCCTAAGTATAGCTGCTTCTGTTAGTGGTGCGTTGTCAGAATCCTCTTCTTCTGCGGCTGGTGTAGTTTCTACTCCTGTTTGATCTCCGCCTCCGTT
>CAILUB010000146.1 GCA_903837305.1 uncultured Cytophagaceae bacterium | reverse complement strand
GGTTCAGGTGGAAAATGCCGTGCTTGTTTAGTGAAGGTGACAGCGGGTTCTGAAAAAGATCCTCGTCCGATGCCTAAATTAGTTCCAGCCTGCATTACAGCCGTTCAAGACGGGATGATCGTGGAAAATACGGTGAACGAAGACGTGTTAGAAACACGCAAGGGCATCGTGGAATTCTTGTTATTAAATCACCCATTGGATTGCCCCGTGTGTGACCAAGCCGGTGAATGTCACTTGCAAGACTTCTCGTTCGAGCACGGTGTTTCATCGACGCGTACAGTAGAAGAGCGTAATACATTCGAGCCGACGGATTTAGGTCCCAATATTCAATTACACATGAACCGTTGCATCTTGTGCTACCGTTGCGTGTATACAGCGGATCAAATCACGGATGGCCGTGTTCACGGTGTTATGAATCGTGGTGATCACGCAGAAATTAGTACCTATATCGAAAAAGCGATTGATAACGACTTCTCTGGTAACGTAATTGATGTGTGTCCGGTGGGCGCTTTGACAGACAAAACCTACCGTTTCAAGAGCCGTGTTTGGTTCTCGAAGCCAGTAGATGCGCATTGCGAGTGTGAGAAATGCTCAGGTAAAGCTACGATCTGGTACAAAGGGGAGGAAGTAATTCGTGTAACGGGTCGCAAGAACATGTGGGGCGAAGTAACTGATTTCATTTGTAATGGCTGTCGTTTTGACAAGAAAAAGACGTCTGATTGGGTGATCGAAGGACCGACCAATGTGTCTCGTCATTCGGTGATCTCAGCGAATAAATATGGTGCGAATTTGATTAAGCCAGCGTTCCCAGTGTTACAGGCGGCGCGCGATTACAAGCAAATCAATGACGATCGTGACCGTAGTTTTTTAGGCATTCAACCTGCTTTACCTAAATCTAAAAAGAAATAGATGGACTTATTTAATTCAGTTTTTATTGCCAAAGCTTCCTTCATTGGGGTCGTCTTCTTGATCACCTTAGGTGTCGCAGCTTATTCAACGTATTTCGAGCGTAAGATCGCGGCTTTCATGCAAGACCGTATTGGTCCAGATCGTGCGGGTCCTTTTGGTATTTTGCAGCCTTTAGCGGATGCGGTGAAGATGTTCATGAAGGAGGATTTCATTCCAGCAAACTCGAACAAATGGTTGTTCATAATGGGTCCTTGTTTGTCCATGTTGACGGCGTTGATGACCTCGGCAGTGGTTCCTTTTGGGGATACCATCACGATGGGTGACGTAACGTTTGACTTGCAAGGTATCGATGTGAATATCGGTATTCTTTGGGTATTCGGAATTGTTTCTCTTGGTGTTTATGGCATCTTGATCGGTGGCTGGGCATCTAATAACAAGTATTCTTTATTAGGCGCGATTCGTGCTGCTTCCCAAAATATCTCTTACGAGCTAGCGATGGGTCTTTCGATCATCGCGATTTTGATGATGACAGGATCTCTTTCAACGAAGGCAATTGTGGAGGCTCAGCAAAATGGTCATTGGAACATCTTGTACCAACCGATGGGCTTTATTATCTTCTTAATTTGTGCCTTTGCGGAGTGTAACCGTACGCCATTTGACTTACCGGAGTGTGAGACTGAATTAATTGGTGGATATCACACGGAATACTCTTCTATGAAATTAGGCTTCTATTTGTTCGCGGAATATATCAATATGTTTATTTCGGGAGCAGTAATGGCTACGCTTTATTTTGGCGGTTACGATTATCCAGGTATTGATTTTGTGACGGCTCAATTAGGTGCTACGGCAGCTACATTGATCGGAGCAGGTGCCTTGATTGGAAAGGCTTTGGCCTTCGTATTCATCTTTATGTGGGTGCGCTGGACTTTACCTCGTTTCCGCTACGATCAATTAATGGGCTTAGGCTGGTCAGGCTTAATTCCATTAGCGATGTTCAATATCGTAGTAACTGGATTAGGCGTTTTATTAGATCAACAGATTCTGATTGGAATCGGAGGAGTGGTTGTTTTCATCGCGGGTATCGTGGTGTACGATCAATTATTTGTGAAGAAAAAATTAGCATAGCGATATGAAATTAAGTAATAGAACGAAGGTAGTCGAGCAAGGCGAAATGACTTTAGCGGAACGCATGTACCTTCCTGCGATTGTAGGGGGTATGGCGACGACGTTAAAACACTTTTTCTCTAAACCGGTGACC
>CAILUB010000145.1 GCA_903837305.1 uncultured Cytophagaceae bacterium | reverse complement strand
GGCAATATAAAATAATCGTTATTAAACGTTTACAAGGCCTATTTTACAAAAGTAAATCAGGATATTTTAATTTAGCAGAAATGCTAATTAAGTGACTTTTACATAAAATTTGCTCGGATACGTTTTTTATTCAAACTTTTTTTGCATATTTGTATAAGAAATAAATGCTCCAGATCGGTGGGGCAGGGGAGTGACAGAATGTCACTTGTCTTTTTAGCTAATTTTCTAGCAAATTTTACCAAAATAATATTTTGCATCGATACGTAACTGATTGATAATCAGCTAGATGACTTATTAAAGTTGAAGTTAAATTTAGTTCGATTTTTTAGCGTTTTTTCGCTCTCATCGCCAGTAGGCATCGATTTTATTTCCACTGATCAGGGGAAGCCAAGCCTTTTTTGATTAATTTGCATCTTCATTTATTGCATATCATTTTTATGAATTCATTAGAAAATAGTATTGTAGCTGCCTGGGACAACCCGGAGCTTCGTTCGAAGGCTGAAACCATCGAGGCGATTGAAAAAGTCGTAGACTTAGTAGATAAAGGGGAATTGCGTACCGCAGAACCTAAGGCTGATGGTAGCTGGCAAGTGAACGAATGGGTAAAGAAAGCCATCGTGATGTATTTCCCTATTCGCCAAATGGCCGTTTCAGAAGTGGGCATCTTCGAATTCCACGATAAAATGAAGTTAAAATCGAATTATAAAGAGTTAGGTGTTCGTGTAGTTCCTCCTGCTGTAGCCCGTTATGGCGCTTTTTTAGCGAAAGGAACCATCTTAATGCCCTCTTATGTAAATATTGGTGCTTATGTAGATGAAGGAACGATGGTAGACACGTGGGCTACGGTAGGATCTTGTGCCCAAATCGGTAAACACGTACACTTAAGTGGTGGTGTGGGTATCGGTGGCGTATTAGAACCACCTCAAGCTTCTCCTGTCATTATTGAAGATGGTGCCTTTATTGGTTCTCGTTGTATAGTAGTGGAAGGTGCACACATTGGCAAAAAAGCCGTTTTAGGTGCTGGAGTAACCATTACTGGTTCTTCTAAGATCATCGATGTTTCAGGCCCAGAGCCAGTTGAATACATTGGTTATGTACCTGAGAATTCAGTAGTTATACCAGGGAGTATCCAAAAGACTTTCCCTGCAGGTACTTATGGCGTTCCATGTGCCCTAATCATAGGTAAAAGAAAAGAAAGTACCGACTTAAAAACTTCGCTTAATCAAGCATTAAGAGAGAATAACGTAGTCGTTTAGTAAATAGCAAAAATGAATGCCCGGTTCGCAGCCGGGCTTTTTTTATGGAAAATGAATTGAAAATCGGTGAATACAATCACCTTCGTATTATCAAAGAAGTACCTTTTGGCCTCTATTTAGATGGTTACGAAGATGAAATCCTATTACCCTTGCAATACGTTCCAGAAACGTATGAAATAGATTCATCGATTGATGTATTCATCTACCGCGATTCAGAAGACCGCATCATCGCCACTACTTTAAAGCCTTTCGCCACTATCAAGCAGTTCGCTTATTTGGAAGTGAAATCTGTTACTCCTCTGGGCGTATTCTTAGAATGGGGGTTAGCAAAGGACCTTTTTGTTCCTTTTAGTCAACAATACCAAAAAATGGTAGTAGGTAAATTCTACCTCGTCTATATATACCTCGATGCACAAACAGATCGCATCGTAGCATCAGCTAGAATTGAAAACTTCTTGCCTGCCTTTATAGACGACGAAGAAAATCGTTTTGCACCAGGAACAAAGATTGAAGCCGTTCCATTTGAATACACTGACTTAGGTATAAAATGTTTAGTTGACAATTGTAAAATTGGAATGCTATTCAAAAATGAAATATTTACAAATGTAATATTAGGCCAAAATATATTTGTCTACATCGAAAATCTGCGTGAAGACGGACGCCTGGATTTACGTTTGGAACCGGTAGGACGTATACGTTTAGATGCACAAGTAGAGAAAGTATTACAGGCAATTAAAGATAACAAAGGTGTTCTTTATCTACACGATAAAAGCCCAGCTGAAGATATCTACGATCAGTTAGGTATGTCTAAAAAGGATTTCAAGAAAGCTATTGGAGGATTATACAAAAGTAAACTGATTGCATTGCATACTGATTGTGTGTTACTTTTGTAAACAAATGTTTCGACGATTGATGTTTGTAAATAAGTGAAGATTGTTTAGATTTGTAACAAATTAATTGATGTTTACAAAAATGAATCTAAGCGCTAAAATAGAACTGTTAATTCAGTCAAAGAAACTAAGTGCCTCTCAGTTTGCAGATACTTTAGGAATTCCTCGCAGCAGTATCTCTCACATTCTCTCAGGAAGAAACAAGCCCAGCTTAGATGTCGTACAGAAGATTCTCATCGCCTTCCCTGAAATCCCAGCAGAAGAATTATTAGATGATAAACGGAATTTATCTATTTCGGCGCCAGCTCCTAAAACAGCTCCTTCTCCAATCGCTTCCACTCCATCCCTTTTTGATGCTGTCATACCTAGCGCCCCAGAATCGCCTGAAAATAATTTAGCTGAACAAACGATCGTACAATCGAATCTCAGACGACCTAGAGAAAGTAGCCCAAAGGCAACCCAACCAGTCGCTGCTCCCGCACCTACGACTCATTTAGCCAAGAAGATAGAGCGTGTTCTTATCTTTTATACAGATGGTACTTTCTCGGAAAGCAAACCCCTTTAATTAAGGATTGTAAACATAAATCATACTTATCCACATTTTGCTTTTGAGTTATCCACAAGTTATCCACATTTGTGCACAATTGTATTTTCATAATCTCTAATTAACACCAAAACACGATATTGCTAGAGACCCATTAATTGTTTAATTTTAATAAATTGAATACAAAAAATGGAAAAACTAGACTCATTGAACCAGGTGGCACAATTCCACCAAACTTTTGGAGCCCCTATACTTGCTCAACCTACCATTCCCGCTGCAGAACGTTGCAATCTACGTGTTAGCCTTCTAGCAGAAGAATTAGATGAATTGAAAGAGGCTATTGCGGCAAATGACCTAGTAGAAGTGGCTGATGCACTTTGTGACCTTCAGTATGTCTTATCAGGTGCCGTTTTAGAATTCGGTTTAGGTGAAAAATTCGTCGAATTATTTAATGAAGTACAGCGTTCAAATATGTCCAAAGCATGCGCATCATTAGAGGAAGCAGAGTACACGGTCAAATTCTACCAAGATAAAGACGGTACAGAAGCGGAAATCAAGGAGGAAAGTGGAGTTTGGAAAGTATATCGTAAAGCGGATAACAAAGTATTAAAGTCAATAAATTACTCTCCAGCAGACCTGAAATCTATCTTAAAATGATCAAAATTCTCCTCATAGAAGACGAACCTAAGACTGTTCAATCTTTGAAACAAGGATTAGAAGAGAACAACTATGAGGTGGAAGTGGCCTATGATGGAACGATCGCGAAACAATTAGCCTTGCGAAATAACTATTCACTAATTGTATCTGATATCATCATTCCGGGCATTAATGGAATTGAACTATGTAAGCAATTAAGGGCGGAAGGGATTCAAACACCCATCCTAATGTTAACTGCATTGAGTACGACGGACGACAAACTGGTCGGTTTTGATGCTGGCGCGGATGATTATTTAGGGAAACCCTTTGATTTTAAAGAGTTTTTGGCACGTATTAAGGCCCTATTAAAACGCTCATCTCAGGCACAATTAGATGCACAAGTGCTGAAATTTGCTGATTTAGAGATGGATCTCATCAGTAAATTGGTGACACGCTCAGGGCAATCCATTAATTTAACTTCCAAAGAGTTTCAATTATTGGAATACTTCCTTAGAAACCAGGAAATGGTGATTTCGAAAGCACAAATTGCGGAAAACATCTGGGAGGTCGAAGATGAGAATAGCTCCAATTTGATCGAGGTATATGTTAATTACTTACGAAAAAAGGTAGATAAAGGCTTTGCGAGTAAGTTGATTCACACCCAATTTGGTAGAGGATATATTCTTAAAAACGAATAATTATGCAGATTAGATCCAGGCTGACTTACCAGTTTACCTACCTCGTGTCTGCGATTCTATTCGTATCCTATTTTGTCATCTATATCTTTACGCAAGAGAATTACAAGGATAAATTTTATAGTCGATTACGCCAAAAAGCAAATACAACCGCCCAATTATTGGTCAATGTAAACCAGGTCGACTCTAAATTAATGGGGATCATCGGTCAAACCAACCGCGATTTATTGTACCGGGAGAGTATTTTGGTATACGATTTATGCAATGAACGAATCTACGCTTCAAATGACAGCATTAACCTGCACATAGATGTAGATCTCATAAAACAAGTCCGCCAAAAACAAGAAATACGCTTTCAACGCGAAGATATCGAAGTTTTAGGAACTGTTTTTGCCACTCCACAAGGCCGATTAGTCGTTTTTGCAGGGGCGGTGGATCAGTATTCAGCAGAGAATGCAAAAGATTTAAAGAACATCCTTATCGCCTTATTTCTCTTATTTATCCTCATTGTAGTGCTATCAGGCTGGTTTTTTGCCGGTCAAGCTGTCAATCCAATCTCAGAAGTTATCCAACAAGTAGATAAATTATCACCCAAACGCCTCGAAGAACGCCTAAAATCGCCTGATTTTGAGGACGAAATAGGGAAGATGGTGTCTACGGTCAACCGACTGTTAGAACGCATCGAGAATGCTTTTAAATTGCAAAAAACATTTATTGCAAATGTTTCACACGAACTAAAGAATCCATTAACTAAAATATCCTCCCAATTAGAGGTTAGCTTATTAAAAGAAAGAGAATCAACCGATTACAAAAATACGATAAGCTCCGTTTTAGAAGATACCCAAGAGTTAGCTGCCATCACGGAATCCTTATTGGAATTAAACAAATTAAGTCTATCAGATAGCCAAGCTGGGTTTAATGAGTGGAGAATCGATGAAATACTTTGGGAAGCAAGAAGTCTAACCCAAAAGCTAAACTCCGCCTACAAAGTCAACATAGACACCTCACACATGCCGGAAGACGAGGAAATGCTCTTAATCAAAGCGGATGACAAACTCATTTTAACCGCTTTAAAGAATCTAATGGAAAATGCTTGCAAATTTAGCCCATCAAAATCTGCCCAAGTCAGTTTCAAGAATGCAGGAAATTCCATCCAGATTTTTGTCAGAAATGAAGGAAAAGGCATCCCAGCGAATGATTTACCTTACATCTTCCAACCATTCTTCAGAGGCGAAAATACAGCTTCATCTAAGGGCTACGGAATCGGATTATCATTAGTAGAACGGATAATTCAATTACACAATGGCCAAATCTCAGTGGTTTCAGTGCCTGATTCGTTTACGGAGTTTACGGTGAGCTTCGCAGTCGCTAGTCGCTAGTCCGAAGGAAATGAGTCCGGAGGTTTAGATCATAGAGTAGAGACTAGAGATAATTTCCTTGCGACTTCGGACTATTTTCCTTCGGACTTCCTTGCGACTTCGGACTAATTCACTCCGGACTAATTGTTATATAATTTATATTATGTTAAATAGATTGTAAACCATAAGAAAAGGGCCACCTATTTTTAAGTAACCCTTTCCTTTTTTTACTAAGACAATCGACCAGTGACTAGTGACTAGCGACTAGTGACTAGTGACTAGCGACTAGTGACTAGCGACTAATTCTTACTTCTCTAACTCAGCTAATTTAGCCTCGTTTTTCAATTCACGATAAACCTGTTTTAAGATTTCTTTTAAGTCTTCGTCTTTCTTAACCTGGAATCCACGTTCGAAATAAGGTAAAGCCTCGTTGTATTTAACAGCTAATTTTGCCTCTAAATCCTTTCCAGTTTTCTTATATTCGTTCATATCCATACTATTCACTTGACGCTTAAGTTCTTGAGCATCATTGAAATAATAGGCACCCATTTGATATAAAGCATCATAGTTGTTAGGATCAACCTCTAAAGCCTTTGTATAATAAGTAGGCAAGTTTGAGCGAATTTCGTTCACTTTAGTTATTAATTCATCGACTTTAGCCTTATTTGTTGCTAAATCTCCTGCTGCTGCAGTTGCAGCTGATTTCTCCTCTTGAATACCTTTTAATGCATCTGTTAATTCCTTCACTTTAGACTCTAAACTTGCCACTTGGCTATTTACAGAAGCTTTCGCTTTAGGAGTCGTTGCTGTTTTAAGTTTCAGTTTTGTACGCTTTACTTAATCTTGAAAAGCCGAAATTTGATCATTTTGCGCAGATAAACGACGGTCTACCTCTTGAACTTTAAATGATTTATCTTGAAGTTTTCTAATCTCATCTCCTAAACCTGCAACCTTATTTTCATACAACAAACCTAAGTTTAACCAAGAAACGCCATCTTTAGGATCATTTGTTGTAGTTTGTTTAAGTTCAGCAATTGCTTGATCAATTCGGTTGAAAGCAATCAACATATTAAACTTCTCCCCTTTCAGATCCTTATTTGCAGGATAAATGGCAAGAGCTTTCTCAATTAAATTAAGTGCTTTTTCCTCCTCCTTGTTATTTTTATAGATTTGTGAAAGACCATAAAGGATGGCTAAATCTTTACCACCAATTGCCATATATTTCTCATAAGCAACCTGGGCAATTTTATCTTCTTGAGATAATTGAGCTGTTACTCCTGTATACATGGCTGAAAGCGTATCGTTAGGTGCTAATTCAGAAGCTTTAGACATGTAGCGTAAGGAACCACGGAAATCTTTTCCCTGATACTTAAATACACCTAGATTTAAAAAAGCATTTAAGAATCGCTTATCTGCCAACAATAGTTCTGCATCTTTTGCTACCGAACCTTTTTTTCCTTCTTTAACATCTAATTTTATCGCCTCATTCGCAAATTCCAAAGCTTGGAAAGCTGCCTCAGGATTAGTTAATGCAAATGATGAGTCAGGGAACAATGCTAGTTCCAAATAAGCTTGCGAACGAGATAACCAAGATTTAGCCTTCGTTGGTGTTTTTTTAACCTCTTCGTCAGTTTTTTTAATTGCATCATTAATACTTTTCTTTTGAGCATCAAGTACCATTTTTTCTGCTTGGCCAAATGAAGTATTCATTGCCAATGCCACCATTAATAGGGATAAAAGTAGTTTTTTCATACGTTTAGTTTAATTAAAAAAAAGCCCGTACTCACGTACGGGCAGATAAAATTATTCTTCAGTTACTTCTTCTGAGGCTGCTTCAGATGCGGTCTCCTCCCCTCCTTCTGGAGCTTCAGTTACGGCATTTGTTGTATCAACTACTCCTTCTGTTAACTCAGCACCTTCTAAAACCTCTACCTCCTCTGGTTCAGGCTCTTTTTCGATCTTCGTTACAGATGAAATCTCATCAGATTCATTTTTCAAGCGAATTAATTTAACCCCTTGTGTATTTCGTCCCATCACGCGAAGTTCTGCGACGCTTGTACGGATTAAGATACCCGCTTTGGTAATAATCATCAAGTCATTGTTATCGTTCACCTCTTTGATAGCAACTAAATTACCCGTTTTCTCCGTGATATTCAGGGCTTTAACTCCTTTACCTCCACGATTCGTTAAACGATAATCTTCAACTTCTGAACGCTTACCAAATCCTTTCTCGGATACCACTAACAATTGTTGTACCTCTGGATCAGATACACACACCATTCCGATCACTTTTTCGGTTGGAATGTCCTCATCAATCCAAATACCTTTCACACCAGCAGCTGAACGACCCATTGGACGAACGCGTGTCTCTTCAAAACGAACAGAACGACCTGTGTTAGTAGCAATAACGATTTGGTTGTTACCATTCGTTAAGGCAACGTCTAATAGACGGTCTCCTTCGCGGATGGTGATGGCGATGATACCATTTTGACGTGGACGAGAATACGCCTCTAACGACGTTTTCTTGATCGTACCGTCTTCCGTACACATCACAATGAAGTTATTATCAATGTAATCTGGATCTGTAATCGACTTCACGTTGATCACGGCTCTAATGGTATCACCGTTCTCGATATTCATCAAGTTTTGGATAGGACGACCTTTGGAAACCTTAGACCCCTCTGGAACCGCATAAACGCGTAACCAGAAGCATTTACCGCGCTCTGTGAAGAACAATAACCAGTTGTGCATTGTTGCTGAGAACAAATGCTCTGTGTAATCGTCGTCTTTCGTCGCTACGGCACGGGAACCTACACCACCGCGTGATTGCGAACGGTATTCTGTGATCGGAGTACGTTTGATATAACCTTGTGCAGAAACCGTGATTAACATCTCGTCATCCGCAATCATATCTTCTACTGAGAACTCTTCATCCGTCATGTTGATTTGCGTTCTACGCTCATCGCCATACCGTTGTTTAATATCCGTTAATTCGTCTTTGATGATCTGTAATTGACGTTCTGGTTTGGCCAAAATATCTTCCAAATCTTCGATCAACTTCATGATTTCCGCGAACTCATTCATGATCTTCTCCCGCTCCATACCGGTTAAGCGTTGTAAACGCATCTCCAGGATAGCTTTCGATTGAAGCTCTGATAAGTTAAATTTAGACATTAAGCCTTCTTGAGCCGAATTGGGATCTTTAGACTCACGGATTAACTTAATTACCGCATCTAGGTTATCTAGCGCAATAATGAAGCCTTCCAAAATATGTGCACGCTTACGCGCCTCACGCAAATCGTATTGTGTACGACGTACGATAATCTCATTTCTATGCTCTACGAAGTGGTGAATCAAGTCTTTTAGATTCAACATCATAGGGCGACCTTTTACTAAGGCTACGTTATTCACCGAGAACGATGATTGTAAAGCCGTATGCTTGTACAAATTGTTCAACACGACATTCGCTACCGCATCACGCTTTAAATCGAAAACGATACGCATCCCTTGGCGGTCAGACTCATCCCGAATCTCAGAAATACCCTCGATCTTCTTATCGTTCACTAAATCAGCACATTGCTTGATTAATGTAGCCTTGTTAACCATATACGGAATCTCAGAAACAACAATCTGCTCTTTACCCGTTTTAGAGGTATCAAAAGTCGCATTACCCCGAACTACGATACGGCCTCTGCCCGTCTCAAATGCATTGCGAATACCTTGTACACCATAAATAGTTCCACCCGTAGGGAAATCTGGTGCTTTGATGTATTGCATCAATTCCAGAATCGTGATATCTCGGTTATCAATATAGGCTGAAATACCATCCACTACCTCATTCAGGTTGTGTGGTGCCATATTCGTCGCCATACCTACCGCGATACCCGAAGTACCATTCAATAGTAGATTAGGAATCTTAGCTGGTAAAACCGTAGGCTCTTCAAGGGAATCATCAAAGTTAGGTTGGAAATCAACCGTTTCTTTGTTCAAATCAGAAAGCAACTCATCCGCAATACGCTTTAAACGAGCCTCTGTATAACGCATCGCTGCAGGAGAATCACCATCGACGGAACCAAAGTTTCCTTGACCATCTACTAACGGATAGCGTAAAGACCAATCTTGGGCCATACGCACCATCGTATCGTAAACAGAGGAATCACCGTGCGGATGATACTTACCAAGTACCTCCCCGACAATACGAGCAGACTTCTTATAGGATTTGTTGTAACTAACCCCCAGTTCCTCCATTCCGAATAATACCCTTCTGTGAACTGGTTTCAATCCATCTCGTACATCTGGAAGCGCACGAGACACAATAACTGACATCGAATAATCGATGTACGCCCCTCTCATTTCATCTTCGATGTTGATAGGGATAACATTGCTTTGTAATGACATAAATAATGTTTTGATTCAAGAGAAAAACAAGGCGAAAAGCAGTATTTTTCAATAGAACAAATATCTTAAATTTTGCCTATTTCTCCAAGAAAAAATGATACTAAAAAATGTGGTTTATTTTTTGTGAACGGAAGACTCCCGTACAATCAATTTTGTCTTTAAAACTTCGACTCTTGGAACCGGATTATCCGTTTTGTGTTCGATCTGTTCTAACAATAATTCCACAGATAATCTACCTATTTCTTCTAAAGACTGTGATATAGATGATATCGTAGGTGAAACTAAGGAGCAAATAGGTTCGTTATTAAAACTAACCATTTTAACCTCTTCGGGAACCGAAATATTCAATTCTCGAAGCGCTATTAAAACACCAATGGCAAGCCTATCTGAAACCACAAGAATTCCATCTGGGCGATTCGCTTCCTTCATAAGCTGATGCGTCTTAGAAATAGCAGAATCTTGGAAGTAATCACTATGTATTATTAGATTCGGATCCGATTCAATGCCTGCCTCTTGTAGGGCACGTGAATAGCCCATTCTACGCTGATTACTTACGGAAACGTTTTTAGGCCCGGCTAGAAAAGCAATGCGCTTACATCCGTTCTCAATTAAATGCTTCACGGCCTCATAAGCAGATTGCTCATTATCCACCATTACTTTAGATGCATCAATTTCTTCACTATCTCGGTCAAAAAAGACCAATGGAATACCCCTGCGTTGTAAACGAGTCAAATGCTCAAAATTGACCGTTTCACGCGACAAGGAAATAATAATTCCCTCTACTTGGGAACGAGACAAATTCTGAATATTCGTTAACTCACGCTCAAAAGACTCTTGTGTTTGAGCGATCAAAAGAGAATATCCTGCTGCGATGGCAGCATCTTCCACCGCCTTAACAACCGTAGAGAAGAAATAATAACCTAGATCGGGAACGATAAGACCGAGTGTTTTGGTCTTCGATTTAACTAAACTAGTAGCGAGTACATTAGGCTGATAATCAAGCTCTTGAGCTAAATCTAAAACTAACTTCTTGGTATCTGGATGGATATCAGGCAAATCACGTAAAGCCCTAGATACGGTAGCAACTGAGACTCCTAGCTGCTTGGCAATATCTTTGATGGTAACTTGGTGACGCATTTGTTCAGGTTAGTTACGTCAAAATTACACAATTAATCTTTACAAAATTCAATTGAGGCGATAAACGACTGTACTTCTGCCTGCAGAGACTCCCATTGGGGGATTTTCCTTCGATATTTGAACCTTAACAGCCACTTCTTGGCTTAATTCAGCTCTGATTTTTTGTGCAATCGTTTCAGCCACCGTTTCTAATAAATCCACTGGCTTAGCCATCACTTGTTTGCAAATGGTGTAAATCTTCGAATAATCAATCGTATTCGCGATATCGTCTGAGAAATTAGGCTGTGATTCAGATTCCACTAAAACATCCAAGGTATACCAATTCCCTAAAATACGTTCCTCTGGATACAATCCATGAAAGGCAAAAATCCGTATATCATCTATAGAAACTTGGTAATTTGCCATTTTTTAGTTGATCTCCCCTACTTTACCTCGTGGACCTGATGATTTCGCGTAGGCTTCTAACACCTTGTTTAAGGTAGGCAACCCATCATCCGAAACGGTTTCCAGCGTAATTTTAGGCTTAGGACCGCGTTTAGCTGCTAGTTTTGTGGATGATTTAGTAATTTTTTTCACTGCTGGCTTAACTGTTTTCGATGTTTTTACCACCGATTTAGGCTTAGGGCCTCGTTTAGCAGCTGTTTTTACTTCAGGCTGAGCTGACATTACCACTGGACTAACCACTTCAGGAGTAGTTACTTTTAATTTAGGCTTAGGACCGCGTTTTGCTGAAGTAGCTATCGGTTTCTTGGAAACTTTCGGTTTCGCAACTTTAACTTTCGCAGCTACTTTTGCCTTAGCCTTAGGCTTATTTTTCACACCTGGCTTGCGTCCTCTTTTAGACGCCGGTGTAGCAAAAGTATCGATGGAGGCCACTGGCTTCACTAATTCGGTAGCGTTCCATTGGGAAATAGCCCCTAAAGTTTGCTCTGAAATTTGCTTCAATTGTTCGGCTATTTCTTTCTGAGCCTCTTGCAAATTACGTAATTGGCGCTCTTGTTCTTTTAATTCTTGCCCAGCTAGCGCTAAGGTTTGTTTACGCTCATTTTCTGTTAACAACGCCTGCTTTTGGGCATCCGTTTCAGACTTCTTTTTAATGGCTTCAGCCTCTTTAGACGCTTTATCTAAGATCGATTTCGCCTCCTTTTCCATTTTAGCAGCGAAGTTTTGTTGACTTTCTTCTGCTAATTTCAAGGCTCTAAATAAACTAGATTCAATTTCTCTTAAACGAGTCACCTCAGTTTCTAGTTCAACTGTTTTCTGATTTAACTTTGCCAAAGAGTTCTGTGTTTCGGCCTCAAAGTTCTGAACACTTTGAATATATGCGTCTACTTCTGAGACATCATAACCGCGAAATGATTTTGAAAAAGAAGCTTCCAAATGATATAGATTTTAGGTATTCAAATGCTAAAATAGGAATTTTTTTAATGAATCTTCCAAACAGATAGATTTTTGTCGTCGGATGCGGAAACTAATAAATCATTGAATGCACACCAGATTAGTTTATTAACCGAATTTTTGTGTCCTCCGTGTCTGGAAGCATCTAGCACTTTGCGCAACGTTAAAGTATCACTCTCCCATATTTTCACCGTCTTATCCATACTGGCCGTCGCAAACCATTTCCCATCTGGAGAAAATTGTATATCGTGTATGGCATAAATATGCCCAATCACCTCTGTTAGAAGCTGAAAATCAGCACTCCAACGCTTAATTCGCGCGTCTTTGCCTACGCTGTAGAGATCCCCTCCCCTACTTTGGAGAGAAAAAACAGAAGACTCGTGCGCTTTAAAGGAATGTACTAATTGAAAAGCAGCATCAAAAACTCGAACAAATCCATCAGAATAACCTACCGCAACTCGATCATCAGCTAAAACGCAGAAACAGCGCGCGCTAGTTGCACTTGCTTTGATGTGTTTAACAACCGATTTTGTGGCGAGATCCACCACTGTAATCAGTCCCTCATTATGCCCAATCCAGGCATTAGAACCTACAAAAGCAATAGAAAAAATGGATAAACCTTTCGTCGGAATAGCGAATACTTGAGTCTGATCAGCTACCTGGATTCCTTGGATTCCCTCGTAATTATGGCCTATCCATAAGATTCCGGCTGCATCCAGTTTCATCGCGTAAACGGAACCTTCGATTTGGGCTATTACCTTGCCCAGATCCGGTTTTGCGAGATTCCATTGTACTACCCATCCATCAGATCCCGCAGAATAAAAGAGGGAATCCACGCCATTTTCAAGCGCGTAAACCGGCCCACGGTGTCCTGAGAAGGTGTCAATACGTTCGATTTGTAGCGTACTCAAATTATTTCCATCGATTTAGCTACAAAAATGATAATTTTACGTCCAACTATTCCCATTTATGCCCCAAATATTTTCAAAAATTAGCGCAGATGATTTCCAAATCTTGGTTTGGAAAATTGAAGAACCCATCGCTTTTTTTGAAACCTTTCCGGCATCTTGGTCTACGCCAGCCATCGAAAATCCAATCAAAAAACTGGAATCACTAGCAGCAAGGTTTTGCTTACATCAGCTGTCACCCGAATTCGATAAACTAAATCTAGTCCAAAACGACCGAAACAGGCCATTTTTCGAGGATTCCGACTGGCACATTAGCCTCACCCACTCCTATCCATACGTTGCTGCTGCTTGCTCGCGTCAGAACCGAATCGGAATTGATCTAGAGAAACCGGGTAGAAATATCGAAAAAATTGCTCCTCGTTTTCTATGTGCTGCAGAATTAGCGAAATGGAAGGAGACTTCGAATTTGTTGACATTAGCCTGGTCAGCGAAGGAATCCATCTATAAAGCAGTCGGAAAACCTGGCCTTTCATTTCAGAAAGAAATAGAGATATACGATTTTGATCTCAATCCGAGCAATGCTCGAATTCCTTCAGCAGAAGATATCGAGGTGTTTTGGGAAGAATTTCCTGAATTTAGCCTGACAGTAGCCTTAATCTAATAGATCAATCAACTCGGATAATTCATCTTTGTATTCCTGCTCCCCTGCTTTTTCATAAGCCATCATCAAATTGCGAATCACGCGGCGAATGATTTCCAAATTAGAGCAAGGATTGTAATAAATTTCGTTCGATGTTAAATTCAATTGAGCAATGTAATTATCAATATCTATCTTATTGAAAATCAGCCCTTTATTGAACACATTAATGTAAAACTGCAAGCCATTTTGCTTGTAGGTTAACACGAAGAGATTAGGCAAATTCACGCCATAAATGGGTAAACCTAGTTTTTGTGCGATCCACATATAGATGACGCAAAGGCTAATGGGATTCCCTTTTTTAGAGGACAATACATTGTTAATGAAGGAGTTATTTGCCGCGTGGAAATTCTTCGAATTAGGCCCAAACTTCAATTGCTCAAACAAAACCGTATTTAAAACCTTCACCTGATCCATCGGGTGTAGTTCCTCGCGCATCTGTGGCCAAACCTCGTAATACAACTGATCCATTTCCACTTTCAATTGCTCAAAACTGTAATCTGGATAGCGGTAAGTGGCTAAAATCCACATTCCCTCTAATAAATCCATCCCACCGGATTCCTTCCAAAGCTGCAAACGCGTCTTCACCGATTGCCATTGGAAATCGTGAATTAAGTTTTCAATCTTAGACTGAAGGATGGGATTTAGGCTTTCGGTCTCCCATTCCGATTCTAAAACGGGAATGATGGATGGTCCTAAGGTCCGGATTTGCTGCTCGACCATACTTACGACTTCTTGATCAGAATCGTCTAATAAATGAATCATCGCTTTAATGGCAGCTTCCGTCATAGAGAACGTATATTTTTCACAAAATTAAAGACATTTGGCCTATTTTCCCCTAAATTTGTCTTCAATTCTTATCATTTACGTATGCAAATTTTAATTACGGGAGGAGCTGGATTCATTGGATCACATACCTATGTGGTTTTGAAAGAACACGGCTACACCCCTATTATAGTAGATAACTTCTCTAATTCTTCGAAAAAGGTCATTAAAAACCTAGAAATCATCACGAAAGAACCGGTGATTTTCGAAGAAGGCGATGTGAACCATCCGGAGACCTACGATTTACTATTTACGAAATACGATATTAAAGGAATTATCCACTTTGCTGCTTCGAAAGCAGTAGGTGAATCCGTGGAGAATCCCTTAAAATACTACCGAAATAACGTAGCGTCGACGGTACTTTTATTAGAAAAAATGGCCCAATATGGCCTTTCTAACCTAGTATTTTCGTCTTCTTGTACCGTTTATGGTCAACCAGAAACGCTACCTGCCACAGAAGAATCGCCAGTACAACCCGCGACTTCACCTTATGGCAACTCGAAACAGATTTGTGAAGAGATCATTCGCGATACGGTAGCAGCTTCCTCCACTTTAAAAGCGATTGCCTTACGTTACTTTAACCCCATTGGAGCGCACGAATCGGCCTTAATTGGCGAATTACCGATCGGACCACCAGCTAATTTGATTCCATTCTTGACTCAGTCGGTGGCTGGTTTACGCGGACCATTGCAAGTGTGGGGAACGGATTATCCTACCCCAGACGGAACGGCGATTCGCGATTACATTCACGTGGTGGATTTAGCAGGAGCGCACGTGAAGGCTTTGGCCCACTTAATCGAGGGGAAATCAACCAAGAATTATGATTTCTTTAACATTGGAACTGGCCAAGGGAGCTCTGTCATGGAAGTTATCAGCGCTTTCGAAAAGGCGACCGGCAAGAAAGTTCCGTATGAAATCAGAGACCGCAGAGCGGGCGATATTACGGCGGTTTATGCCTCAACTGATAAATCGAACCAGATTTTAGGTTGGAAAACACAATTTAGTTTAGAAAAAGCCTTGCAAGACGCCTGGAAATGGCAAGAAGCAATCAATCAATAAGATGAAAAAATTAGTTATCACCGGCGGTGCCGGATTTATTGGATCTCACGTGGTTCGTTTATTTGTGAACAAATACCCGGAATACCAGATTTACAATTTGGATGCCTTAACCTATGCGGGCAACCTAGCGAACAACGAAGATGTGGCGCCTGCCCCTAATTATAACTTCATTAAGGCGGATATTACGGATGCAGAACATATCGACGCCCTTTTTGCAGAATATCAATTTGATGGCGTATTGCACTTAGCGGCAGAATCTCATGTGGATCGCTCGATTACGGATCCTTTGGCATTCGTCAGAACGAATGTCATCGGAACGGTGAATTTATTACAAGCCGCGAAGAAACATTGGGCAGGCAAAATGGAAGGCAAGCGCTTCTACCATATCTCCACCGATGAAGTGTACGGTGAATTACATGATCCGAAGGAATTCTTCTTAGAAACAACATCTTACGATCCTCGTTCGCCTTATTCGGCTTCGAAAGCGAGTTCAGACCACTTCGTAAGAGCGTATCATGAGACCTATGGTCTACCTACGGTGATTACAAATTGTTCGAATAATTATGGGCCCAATCACTTCCCAGAGAAGCTGATCCCCTTGATGATTCACAACATTATTCATCACAAACCTCTTCCGGTGTACGGAAAGGGCGAAAATGTGCGGGATTGGCTTTTTGTGATTGACCACGCACGTGCGATTGACACGGTATTCCACGATGGAAAAATAGGTGAAACCTATAACATTGGTGGCTTTAATGAGTGGAAGAACATTGATTTAGTCCATTTATTGTGTAAAATTATGGACGAGAAATTAGGTCGTCCAGCTGGTACATCCGTTCAATTAATCACCTATGTGACGGATCGTGCGGGTCACGATTTGCGCTATGCGATCGATGCGAACAAGATTATGAAAGAATTAGGCTGGGAGCCTAGTTTGCAATTCGCTGAGGGTTTAGAGAAAACCGTGAATTGGTATTTAGAGAATGAAAAATGGTTAAATGATGTCACTTCAGGTGATTATCAGAAATATTACGAAAAAAACTACGCAGGCAGATAAGATGAAAGGAATTATTTTAGCGGGTGGATCCGGAACGAGATTACACCCATTGACTTTAGCGGTTAGCAAGCAATTAATGCCGGTTTATGACAAGCCAATGATCTATTATCCCTTGTCTATCTTGATGTTATCGGGCATTAAAGAGATTTTGATCATCTCCACGCCACACGATTTACCTCATTTTGAGAAGTTATTGGGCGATGGATCCCAAATCGGTTGTCGTTTCGAATATGCCGTTCAACCAGAACCGAATGGCCTGGCACAGGCGTTTGTCATCGGCGAGAAATTCATTGGAAAAGACAAGGTTGCCTTGGTTTTAGGCGATAATATCTTCTACGGCTCTGGCTTGAGTAAGTTATTGCAAGCAAACAATGACCCATCTGGTGGCGTGGTTTATGCCTATTCTGTGAACGATCCAGAACGTTATGGCGTGGTGGAATTCGATGCAGACAATAAAGTGATCTCCATCGAAGAGAAGCCGGCGCAACCGAAGTCGAATTATGCTGTTCCAGGTTTGTATTTCTACGATAATGATGTGGTGGAGATTGCCAAAAACATCGCCCCATCCCCGCGTGGAGAATACGAAATCACGGACGTGAACAAAGAATATTTGAAGCAAGGCCGTCTTTCTGTAGGTATTTTGAACCGGGGGACGGCTTGGTTAGATACGGGTACATTTGCTTCCTTAATGCAAGCTGGTCAATTCGTTCAAGTGATCGAAGAGCGCCAAGGCATGAAAGTAGGTTGTATCGAAGAGGTAGCCTATCGAATGGGTTACATCGACAAAGCACAATTGAAGAAAATCGCTGAGCCACTCGTTAAAAGCGGTTATGGACAGTACTTATTGAATTTAATAGCTTAAAAAACGGCTTAAATACCTATAATTCCCGCTATCAACGCTAATCCAAACAGCAAGATGGCGGGAATTTTTGTTTTCTCCGCTAGGACAAAAGCGGCCGCCACGATTCCGAGAGAAACAAATTGCGCATCCACCACTAGCGGTCTTGTAAAGGTAAAAACGGCCACTAAAGTCAATCCCACAGAAGCGGCCTGAATACCTGCTAGAGAAGCGCGAATGAAGCGATATTGCTTCAATTGCCCCCAAATTCGAAACACAAAGAAGATCAAAAAAGTACCTGGTAAAAAGATGCCCAAGGCGCCAATAGCGGATCCGGCTAATTCACCCAGAAATCCGTAATCTTTCATCAATAAAACCCCTAAATAGGATGTCAAAGCAAATACAGGACCTGGTAGCGTTTGCGAAAGAGCCATTCCAGTTAAAAAAGCCTCAGAACTAATCAAGTGTTTAAACTCCACAAATTCCGTATAAAGTACGGGCGCTAGAATGTGACCTCCTCCGAAAACAAGGGATCCGTTTCGATAGAAATTCTCAAAGATGCGAATGGGAAAATAATCCGTAAAGTGGCCTAAAACGGCCAATACGATTAAAAAACCCCAATACAAATGAAAATTAGCCCAGGGGATGACGAATTTGTGTTTGGTTTGTCGAGGAAAATCTTTGTAATTAAATGAGGATACTACACCCCCTAAGACTAATACCAAGGGAAAAATATAGGGACTATGAAATGCAATCCCTAAAAACAAGGTCACGAGTAGAATAATAACATACATGGGACCAGTAATGACCTTTTTGGCCATAAACCATCCCGCCTGCAAAATCAATCCAATACCGACGGGTAGTACGTAATGTAAAATGGCATGGTTACGTAAAAAAGTCATTCCATACGCCGCTAAGGTCATGATTAGGACCGCTGGCGTAATCCAACAAAGTAATGTTAAATAAGCTAAAGAAGCCCCACCCCGCTTCAAACCGATCGCAGTGATCATCTGAGTAGAGGTAGGGCCTGGTAATACGGAACAAAGTGCTTGAATCTCAAATAACTCTTCTTCCGTCAGATAGGCTCTTTTCTTCACTAAGCGATCTAAAAAGAGTGCAAAATGCACTTGAGGGCCACCAAAAGAGGTGCAGGCTAAAAGCAAGACATCCCACAGGAAATCCAGGTGTTTTAGCCGCCTCATTTATGCCTTTTTAAGTCCTAATTCAATCAATCGCTCATTTAAAAACGCCCCAGCCGTCATGTCCGTATAGATTTTCGGATATTCCGTCGAAACGCAAGAAGTTAAACAAGTCAAATCCATTTCAGAACGTGGATGCATAAAGAACGGAATTGAATAACGAGATGTTCCCATTTTCTCACGCGGTGGATTCACCACCCGATGGATCGTTGATTTCAATTTATGATTCGTCAAACGATCTAACATATCACCCACATTCACCACTACCTGATCCGGTAATGCGGTAATGGGAATCCATTTTCCATCCATACGCAATACTTCTAAGCCTTCCGCAGAAGCGCCCATCAATAAAGTAATCAAGTTAATATCGCCGTGTGCCGCCGCTCTCACCGCTCCTTCTGGCAAGGCATCTGGATCTAAAATAGGAAAATAATGGATCGCACGTAAAATGGAATTACCGTTTTTAACACGGGACTCAAAATAGTCTTCAGGTAACTCTAAATAGAGCGCGATCGCTTGCAATAAAGCCTTTCCTGCTTTTTCCAAGGTTTGATAAGCCTCAACGGTATTCTTTTCGAAATCAGGATATTCCGCTGGAAATACGTTCGCCGGGTATTCTGACCAAACCGAATCCCCATCTTCCTTGTGCG
Source organism: uncultured Cytophagaceae bacterium (assembly GCA_903837305.1). Classification (GTDB taxonomy): domain Bacteria; phylum Bacteroidota; class Bacteroidia; order Cytophagales; family Spirosomataceae; genus Aquirufa. Next base: position 493 of record CAILUB010000145.1, on the reverse strand, counting down.
GTTGACCCACGTGGTAAAACTCCTTTAAATCAGGTACTTTGAAGCCTTTCGCGGTTTCCTTTCGCTTTCCGATATAACCGCGTTGGCCTGCAATTCCTTCAATTTCATAGGTTTGCTTCAGCGAATCAGGCGATTGAAAGAACTGCTCTACATTTGAATAAAGCTTCTTGGTAAAGTCATTCGATAATCCGTGCCCCTTAATCGCCACAAAACCAATCGTGTTGAAGGCAGACCCTAAATCTTGTACAAATTTCGCCTTGCGATTCGCGTCCCCAGAAAGGAAATCCGCTAAATCCAGCGAAGGAATTTCATCTAATAACATCTTATTTACTAAAGTTTGTTGATACAAAGTCCCAGTTAACTAGGTTCCAAAACGCCGTGATATAGTCCGCGCGCTTGTTCATGTATTTTAAATAATACGCGTGTTCCCACACGTCTAAAGCTAAAATGGGTTGTCCTTTCACTTCAGCCACATCCATCAAAGGATTGTCTT
>CAILUB010000144.1 GCA_903837305.1 uncultured Cytophagaceae bacterium | reverse complement strand
CAGCAACAACAGTTGCGGAAATGGTATTGAAGTTCTTGATCTCCGTGCGACGCTCTCTTCCTTTGCCGTATTTAGCTAACAAATTCTTGAAGTAATCAATCGCGAAACGAATTAAGTTCGCTAAATGATCTTCTACTTCTGCTAATTCGTCTAATAATCGCTTCATTAATTCGTCTGCTTTGAAGCTATCGAATTTCGAAATACGCTTGATTCTGATTTCTAATAATTTCAGAATATCTTCCTCCGTGATTTCGCGGTAGAAGTCTTTTTTATAAGGTTCTAAGCCTTTATCTACTGTTTGAATAACTAATTCAAAAGTTTCACATTCTTCGATATCACGGTAGATTCTATTTTCGATGAAGATTTTTTCCAACGAGCTGAAGAGCACTTTTTCCATCAATTCCCCTTTGCGAATCTCTAATTCTTGACGAAGTAAATCGACTGTTTGGTTAGTAGAAACACGTAGAATTTCGCCTACACCCATAAAGTGTGGCTTATCTTCAATAATCACGCAGGCATTAGGTGAAATAGATACCTCGCAATCGGTAAAGGCATACAAGGCGTCAATCGTCACGTCCGGTGAAATACCAGGTGCTAATTGAATTTGAATCTCAACGTCTTTGGCCGTATTGTCAATTACCTTCTTGATCTTGATTTTACCCGTATCATTTGCCTTGATAATGGAATCGATTAATGAAGTGGTTGTGGTCGTGTACGGAATCTCAGTTATGACAAGCGTTTTCTTGTCTAATTCATCGATTTTAGCGCGAATACGGATTTTACCACCACGAAGTCCATCGTTATAATTAGAGGCATCCATCATTCCACCAAGAAGGAAATCGGGATAAAGCTCCACTTTTTTATTGTTTAATATATCGATGGATGCCTGAATAATCTCACAGAAATTATGAGGCATAATCTTCGTAGCTAGACCTACGGCGATACCTTCTACCCCTTGAGCAAGTAAAAGGGGGAATTTAATAGGAAGCGTTACGGGTTCGCGCTTTCGACCATCGTAGGACATTTGCCATTCGGTGGTTTGGTTGTTAAAAACAACATCGCTAGCGAATTTGGATAAACGAACCTCAATATAACGAGCTGCTGCAGCGCTATCGCCCGTACGGTTATCTCCCCAGTTACCTTGGCAATCAAATAAGAGCTCTTTTTGGCCTAAATTAACAATCGCATCATTGATAGAAGCATCCCCGTGGGGGTGGTATTGCATCGTTTGACCGATGACATTCGCAACCTTATTGAAACGGCCATCGTCCATTTCTTTTAATGCGTGCAAAATACGACGCTGAACGGGCTTCAAGCCATCCTCAACGGCCGGAACTGCACGCTCTAAAATAACGTAAGAAGCATATTCTAAGAACCAATTCTCATACATCCCTGCTACCGCAATCTGATTCTGTAGTGCGCCGTCCGCTGTTTCACTCATAGTAATTATAGCTAATTATCTTCCGCATGGAAGAGTTGGTACATGATTAACGCTGTTGCTCCCCAAATCAAATTCCCTTCATATACAAAGGATGGACTCAGGATCTTATTTCCATCGTAGCTAACTTCAAAAGGTTGTAGATTAGCTGAATCTTGAAAGAAGGATACAGGTATTTCAAAAATACGATTTATTTCTCTTTTATTTAAATCGTAGCTGAGCTTTTTATTTATCCGAATCGAAAATGCCGTCATCCAATAATTAGAGACGTGAATCCAATGCTCTGTGATGTATTCTAAAGAAGTTGAATCGATCTCCACTCCTATTTCTTCCAACACTTCTCTGGCTGCAGTCTCTCGTAAATCTTGATCCGTTGGATCCATTTTTCCGCCTGGCAGTGCCATTTGGCCGCTGTGGTGACCATCATACTGGTTACGCTCGATAAGAATTAAGTGAGGTTCTTGTTCGTCAATTTCGACCCACAGAACGGCTACTGCTGCCTGTTTCGCGTTTTCTTTGATCTCCGGTTTTTGAAGGATTTGTTTGTAAATCTGCTTGAAAGGCTCGAATTCCTTCATCCCTACATTGTTTTAGCAATAGCCTCTGCACATCGTATTCCGTCCAAAGCTGCAGACATGATACCTCCCGCATATCCACCACCTTCACCACAAGGATACAAACCTTTTATCTCCGGATGCTCCAACGTTTCTTTATCGCGTGGTATTTTCACTGGCGAGGATGTTCTACTCTCTAAGCCAATGATTTGGCCTAAATTGGAGGAGAAACCTGGTATTTTTTTATTGAAATCTTGGAATCCTTGGGCCAAAGGTTCTGAGATATAATCAGGTAAGAATTCCCGCATCTCGCCTGGTTCTAATCCAGGTACATAACTGGTAGGATGCGAACTCTTGCTTGTTTTTCCTTGGATAAAATCGAGGGTATATTGGGATACCGCTTTTTGAGACCCTCCTACTAAACTCCCTGCCTTCTGCTCTAATTCTTCTTGCAATTGCATCCCTGCCAAAGCCCCAAATTCCTTGTATCTCGCTAAATCTTCCTCTACAATACTAACGACAATGCCAGAGTTTGCATATTTAGAATCACGTCTGGAGGGGGACATGCCATTGACCACTACTTGATTAGGTGAGGTGGCAGAGGGAACAATGAAACCTCCTGGGCACATACAGAACGAGAATACACCCCGTTGAACACCTTGGAATGTACTTTGCGTTACCAAACTAAAACTAGCCGGTGGTAAGTACTCAGGCCGTTGTTTTACCTTGTATTGGGCTTGATCTATGAAAGATTGCTGATGTTCAATTCGAACGCCTATGGCGAAAGGTTTAGCTTCGATTGCTACCCCTTTATTTTGCAATAATTGGAATATATCACGGGCCGAGTGGCCTGTGGCTAATAAAAGTCGATCGGCTTGAAATTCCGCTCCATTTGAGCATACCACTCCTTTTATGGATTTATTTTCGATTAAAAAGTTAACTACTCGGTGGTGAAAGTGTACTTCTCCTCCCGCTGCAATGACTGCATCCCGCATGGAGGCAATAATTCCGGGTAATTTATTCGTGCCTATGTGTGGATGAGCCTCAAAAAGGATGTCACTATGAGCCCCATGAGCCACAAATGTCTCTAAAACCCCTTTGATATCACCACGCTTCGTACTTCTCGTATATAATTTACCGTCCGAATAAGTACCGGCGCCACCTTCTCCAAAACAATAATTTGAATCTGGATCTACTAAATTAAAGCGGTTAATAGCAGCTAAATCCCTTCTACGGTCACGCACATCTTTACCGCGTTCTAAAACGATGGGTTTGATTCCTTTTTTGACAAAATCGATCGCCGCAAATAATCCCGCTGGACCAGATCCAATGATGATGACTTTTTTAGCGTCTTTTGATAAGGTGGGTAATTGAGCTGAAAGGCTGAAATCGTGACCCTTTTCATAAAAACCAATCCGAAGATTTACTTTAATTTGTCTGCTTCGAGCGTCGATTGACCTTTTTTCGATGCGATAGGTACAAGCCGCTAGATAGGCCTCTCCCATTTCAGCTGTTAAAAATTGAGCTAATTTTTCGGGTGAATGCGCAATATCTGGGCTAAGAACGAAGTCTCTTTGGTCAATCATACAAGTATTTTGTGCAAATTTACGAATCAATTTTGACTATTTCAGATGAATAAGCTTGGCGCAGAGGTTTCCCCCTATTTATTGCAACATAAAAACAACCCGGTTCATTGGGAGCCTTGGGGTTCTGGGGCATTAGAACGAGCAAAAAAGGAAGACAAACCCATTTTAGTCAGTATTGGTTATGCTGCCTGCCATTGGTGCCATGTGATGGAGCACGAATCATTTGAGAATGAAGAAGTAGCAGCCATCATGAATGAATACTTTGTGAACATTAAAGTAGACAGGGAGGAACGACCGGATGTGGATATGGTGTATATGGAGGCGCTTCATCAAATGGGATTGAATGGCGGTTGGCCACTGAATGTGTTTTTATTACCAGACCAAAAACCTTTTTACGGCGGGACTTATTTCAAGAAAGCTAATTGGATACAGCTGCTTCACTCGATTCACAATGCTTTCGTGAACAATAGGGAAGATTTAGCCAAATCAGCGGATGGTTTTGCCGAAAGTCTTTCTGAAAACGCCTCTTTCTTCCCTCATTCGGATTTAGCTGAAACAGCTGTAATTGTTCCTACTGCTTTGACTAAAATTAAATCGGCATTAGATCCTGTTTTTGGTGGTATTAATAAAGCGCCTAAATTTCCTCTACCCTCATTAATTCAGTTTTTGTATTCGGTTCCCAGTTCTCTATCTGTTGAATTAGGTTTACCTATTCTTCAAAAAACGTGGATGGAGAAAATGGCACAAGGGGGCATCTATGACGCAGTTGGTGGTGGTTTTTCCCGTTATTCGGTTGATTCAGAGTGGTTTTGTCCGCATTTTGAAAAGATGCTCTATGATAATGCGCAATTATTGTCTGCCTATACAAAAGCCTATAAGCGAGAGCGTAATCCGCTGTACCAAGAGGTTATTTATGATACGATTTCCTTTTTAAAGAGAGAGTTACTTTCTCCTCTGGGATTGTATTATTCCTCTTTAGACGCGGATTCAGAGGGAGAAGAGGGATTATTCTATACCTGGTCATATACGGAACTTGCTTCTTTGGAAAATGAGGAGTTTTTAAAGACTTATTCTATCTCAAAAAATGGGAATTGGGAAGATGAACGTAATATTTTATTCAAATCATCTCCTGTTTTAAATGCGCATTTTGAGAAAGAGATGGAGGTTTTAAGGGCTGCAAGGCTTACGCGAATAAGACCTGGGACAGATACAAAAGAAGTCTTGGTTTGGAATGCTCAATTAGTAGTAGCATTTGTGGAAGTCTATCAAGTTTTTGGTCGAAAAGAGGATTTGCAAAGTGCTTTAGATTTACTGAAGGCCATCGAAATGCATCTGAACAAAGATAATCTCTGGTTACATCAGGCTCAGTATTCTCGTGAACCGATTGGCGCTTTTTTAGATGATGTGGCGGCTTTGGTTTTGGCTTACATTCAAGTTTATTTGTTGACCTCAGATATAGTCTATAAAGAGAAAGCTGACAAACTTCTGCAGATGATATGCGATGATTTTGCTCATCCGGAATTAGCGTTATATCAATACCGGTCGAAAAAGGCAGACTATTTAATTGCGGAGAAAGTAGAAGTAATGGATTCGGTGATGCCTTCGTCTAATTCGATGCTATGTGAAGCTTTCTTATGGATGGGTATATTGAAAAATAAGGCCGATTATACACTTAAAGGACGTGCGATGTTATCGCAGATACTCGAGAGAGCTATGGCCCATCCCGCTTATTTTGCGAATTGGTTGCGTATTTATTCAGAATGGATGGAGCATCCCAAGGCGATGTTGAAATATGCTGGGAATGGAGAAGGATTAGTTGGTTTTGATTGGTGTATCGATAAAGATCAACTGGTTTGTGTTCCTTCGGATGAAATAGAGGCCTATTTGTTGTGTGTGGGAGATTATTGCTTTGCCCCTGTTGCGACCTTGCAAGAGGTAGATAAACAGCTATCTGAACTTATTTAATTCGTTCTGGATTCTCAGTGACGAATGCGCCCCAGCCTTTCTTCGTTCCTTTGAGCGTAGAACTGATGTTTTTATTGTGGAAATGATGGCAAATGGCAATTCCGAGGGCATCCGTAGCATCGTGCATTTTGGCATCTAACTTAATATTACCAATAATCTCCACCATTTTTGCGACTTGTTCTTTCGACGCATTCCCATTCCCTGTCACCGATTGCTTGATTTTTTTAGGTTCGTATTCCGCAATCGGAATTGATTTCGAGAAGGCCAAAGACATCACCATCCCTTGCACGCGGCCTAATTTCAACATCGACTGAACATTTTTTCCGAAGAAAGGAGATTCAATCGCGATTTCATCTGGTAAAAACTCTTCTAAAATCCCTAATACGCGTTCGTGAATCTTTAAGAATTTAGCTCCCTGCGTCGTGTATTTAGTCAAGTTTAACACTCCATACTGTAACACGGTAACTTTGTCATTCGTGATACGCAATAATCCATAACCAAGAAAACGCGTACCAGGGTCAATGCCTAAGATTATTTTTTCTGAAGAGGAAGTGCTAATTTGCGCCATTAATGCTGTGTATGTTTATTCATCAAATTCCGTCGTTCATTCCTGCCCTTTTACCGCGTTTTATGTGGTCAAAACCAGCCGATCGTCAGATTTTCTTAACCTTTGATGATGGACCAACTCCTGAAATTACGGATTTTGTCCTAGAATGCTTAAACGAATACGATGCAAAGGCCACATTTTTTTGCATTGGCAAGAATGTGGTAGAAAATCCGAGTATTATTCAACGCATTCAGGCTGGTGGTCATAGCATCGGAAATCATACCATGAACCATTGCAATGCATGGAAAATGGACTTTGCGGCTTATGTAGAAGACTTCCAGAAATGTGAAAAGGTATTTGCGCATCAGCACATTAAATCCATTGGCTTTCGTCCTCCTTACGGACGGATTACGCGCAAGATCTATAAAGAAATGAATAACGTCATTCTATGGAGTGTGTTAACGGGTGATTACAATGCTTCATTAACCCCTACCGCTATCTTAGAATCTGTACTTCCTTTATTAAAACCTGGTGCTATTGTGGTGATGCACGATAGTATCAAAGCTTTCCCCCATTTACAGGTCATTTTACCTGCCATTCTTCGTTATTGTAAAGAACAAAATCTTGTTTTATCCTCCCTATGATTGATACACACGCACACTTGTATGATGTTCATTTTCAAGAAGATATGGCTTTTCACTTAAAGGAGATTCAGGACGCCGGCGTAACTGAAGTTTGGTTGCCTAATTGTGATTCGGAATCCTGGGTTGATCTGAAGAAATTGAGTAAAAATCACCCTGATTTTGTTCTTCCCATGATTGGATTGCATCCTACCTATGTGAAAGAAAATTACTTAGAAGAGTTAGCTGTGCTAAAAAAAGAGTTAGAGAGAAGTAAGGTGCTAGCGATAGGCGAAATAGGTCTAGATTATTACTGGGATACCACCTTTGCAGAACAACAAATGGATGCCTTTAAGCAACAATGCCATTGGGCATTAGATCTTGGTTTGTGGGTAGATATCCACTGTAGAAAAGCGTATGCAGATTTAATTAAAACCTTTCAATTACCTGAATTCAAGAATCTGAGAGGAATTATTCATTGTTTTTCAGGCGATGCTCGAGAAGCGAAGGTGTTAACTGATTTAGGATATTACTTAGGCATTGGAGGTGTGATTACCTACAAAAACACAACTTTGTTTCAAGACATTAAAGACATTCCACTATCAAAAATTGTATTAGAAACAGACGCACCCTATTTAAGTCCCGTACCCTTCAGAGGAAAGCCTAATTCACCCAAGAATATACCGTTGATTGCTCAAAAATTGGCTGATTTACACGCGGTTTCCCTAGAACACTTGGTGGAGCAAACAAATCAGAACGCACAGCAATTAAAAGCTATCTCAGGTTATTAATTAAGCCTTTCATTTGATTATCCCAGTCAAGTATGGCTTTTTTTAGTCTCAAGACTACAGAATTAGATGATTCCTTAAACTTTGTCCAAGAGCCTTGAAATACTAATTTACCATTCTCCATAATTCCGACGGAATGGCTTAATTGTAGTATATCGGTCAAATCATGACTAATCAATACACAAGGAATAGCCCGTTCATTAACAACTGAAGCTATTATTTGAGAGAATTCTAATTTTTGTTCCGTATCTAATTGACTAAAAGGTTCATCTAGGACTAAATATTCAATAGGCTGACTAATGGCTTCCAATAAAGCAAGTTTCTGCCTCTCTCCACCCGATAAGACGGACACTTTCGTATCTTTTTGCTTTATCAGATAGAATTGCTTCAGATACTTAGTTATAACGGTGTCTTGTTGTGTATTGGGTATGTATTGAAATAAGGCTTGTACATAATTATATACACTATGAAAAGGTTTTAAATGAAGTGTTTGAGGAACGTATCCTGCTCTTTTGAATTGTGGAATGAGGCGATCCATCCCATCGTTTAATTCTTTTGAATCAATCCTAATAGAATAGTCTGGGTCATATTTTAAACCGACTAAAAGGTTCGCGACGGTGCTTTTTCCTGAACCACTTTTTCCGATTAATGCATAAATTTCACCTGATTTTACCTTTATTTGAATATTGGATAAAGTAAAATGACTTGTAACTTGGTGTTTCTTTATGCCGATTGTTAACATTAAACCTATTTAAAATGATTCTGTGCGGAATTGATGTGGGAACTTCTTCCATTAAAGTTAGTATTGTTGATGCTGCAAACCAACAATTAATTTATTCTACTTCTTTTCCGGAGGCAGAGAATGAGATTTCTTCCCCTCAGCCCGGTTTTGCTGAGCAGGACCCGGAACATTGGTGGTATTGTGTCAAGCAAGCGATTTTAAAGGCTAATTCTTCAGGTTTGTATGATCCTAAAAATATATGCGCCATCGGAATCTCCTACCAAATGCACGGTTTGGTGGTTCTAGATAAAGAGGCGCGCATTTTACGTCCTTCCATTATTTGGTGTGACTCGCGGGCAACTCCTTACGGTGAAAAGGCCTACAAAGCCATGGGAGAATCATTTTGCCAAAGTCATTACTTGAATTCTCCTGGTAATTTTACCGCTGCTAAATTAGCCTGGGTAAAAGAAAATCAACCAGCCATTTTTGACCAAATCGCATTAGTAATGTTGCCGGGAGATTTTATCGCAGGTAGATTTACTTCTAATTTCACTACTACTGCATCGGCCCTTTCAGAAGGAATTTTATGGGACTTTAAAGCCTCTCATCCAGCAAAAGACTTAATGGCTTATTACGGATTCCCAGAAACTATCTTTCCTCCTGTTCAATCTTTGTTTTCAGATCACGGAACCATATCTAGTACGATCGCTTCTGAATTAGGTTTAAGTACCCGTGTGAAGGTAACTTATAAGGCAGGAGACCAACCAAATAATGCCTATTCATTAGGTGTATTACATCCTGGAGATATTGCTACAACGGCTGGTACCTCAGGTGTGGTGTATGGAATCTCTGACGAGTTGAAATTTGACAAAGAAAATCGTGTTAATTCGTTTGCTCACGTAAATCACACAGCTGCTAAATCAAGTATAGGTGTATTAATGTGTATCAATGGAACAGGTATTTTAAACCGTTGGGTGAAGCAGAATTTCTTACCTTCCTTCTCTTATTCCCAAATGAACGAATTAGGTGCTAAAGCGGCTATTGGAACGAATGGTTTAGTTTGTATGCCATTTGGGAATGGTGCAGAGCGGATTTTTCAAAATAAAACAATGGGTGGAAGTTTCGCTCATTTGGATTTCAATCGACATCAATCAGCTGATATCATTCGAGCTGCACAAGAGGGTATCGCCTTCTCCATGGTCTATGGAATTGAATTGTTAGGTAACGTGGGCGTTAAGCCAAAGAAATTAAAAGCAGGTTTAGCTAATATGTATTTGAGTGAGCTATTCACACAAGCTATTGTGAATGCTTCCGGCGCTTCGGTTGAATTATTGGAATCAGATGGAGCTTTTGGTGCGGCTTTAGGCGCGGGTGCAGGTGTAGGATATTATGCCAATGAAGACGAAGCAGTGAGTCATATCAAAGTCTTGAAAACGATTCAACCTGACGCAGGTCTAAAAAATGCCTATGCAGATTCATATGGCGTTTGGAAGAATAATCTACCCGCTTAAAAAAGGTAAAGCCTCTCAATTGCTTGAGAGGCTTGTACCCAGAGCCGGAGTCGAACCGGCACGGGCTTGCACCCACGGGTGTTTGAGACCAGCGCGTCTACCAATTCCGCCATCTGGGCAATTCAAAATTGCAATGCAAAACTAGGCTAAATCATTTGCTTTCGCAAATATGACCTAGATAAATTCTGTACTATTCGTAACGTAAAGCCTCTACAGGATCCATCTTAGACGCTTTAAAGGCAGGGTAAATTCCTGAAAATAAGCCTACTAGTATGCATATTATGATACCTGTCATCATCCATAACCAGGGTATTATAAAACTAGCCGCTCCAGAGCTAATAGCTTGTGCGATAATGTTTCCAATCGGAATAGCAAGCATTATGCCCCCTATTCCACCTAACAAACAAATAACAATAGCTTCAATTAGGAATTGTTGTAAGATTCTTCCCGGTGTAGCTCCTAATGACTTACGAATGCCTATTTCGCGTGTTCTTTCACTCACTGAAACCATCATAATATTCATTAAAGCGATAGCAGCCCCAAGTAAAGTGATAAATCCAATGACAAATCCACCAATACGCAAAGAACCAGTAATGCTTTCAAAACTTTTAGCTATGGAATCTGAACGATCAATGCTAAATGAATCTTCCATTCCAATGGGATCCATACGAACTTTACGCATGGCACCGCGTGCCTCTTCCATGAAATCATCTAGGTTAGTTATCTTAGATGATGAAGTTGTAATGTCAAAAGTAAGGCTACGCCCGACGGCCATTTTACGCCCAGTCTCTAATGGTACCATGATTACCCGATCGTCTCCACCACCCATCATATTACCTTTCTTTTCTAATACGCCGATTACTTTTAATTTAATTCCCGAAACGACTAATTCTGTCCCAATTGGACTACCTTTTTCATACAGTTGATCAATTATATCAACGCCAAGAATACAGACATTGATTGCATTTATTTGTTCATTTTGTGAAAAATTACGTCCAGCCCCAACTTTATATCCCTTTAATTCCATAAAATTCTCATCAATTCCAATTACTCGCGCATTTGGATTCGTTTTCTTAGAGGAATATTTTGCTATTGCATTGTTATTTACATTTGACTTCAGAGATACTTTACCTTTACTGGCAAACAAATACTTATAATACGATGCTTGACGGAAATCGATATTTTTAAATCTTTTTTCCTTTTGCCCCTCTCGTCTTACCTGCATCGCTGGACGATTTCGAATATCAAATGAATTAGCACCTAGTCCAGAGAATGAATTATCTACAGAACTTTGAATTCCATCAATAGCAGTTAGAATTCCCACAAGAGAGGTAATTCCTAGGGATATGATGAGTGCTGTCAATACCGTTCTTAACAGGTTTCCCTTGATGGAACGCAGACCTTCTAATACATTTTCTTTTAAATTCATATTCTCTATTTGACTAAGCTGGATTCTTCCGGCGACTTTTTGACTAAGCCGAAGGCGACTTAGTCACGCAGTGACGACTATATCGCGAGGCGACTAAGTCACGCAGTGACGACTATTCCAAAGCAACTGCAAGTTATCCCCTTTTTCACAGCATTAAAAACCAATGAAACAGGCTTTTAATCCGTTAGTCCTTTTTTTGGCCTAATTAATTCAATCACCCCTCTTTCTTAATCGCGAACTATTTGATAATTTAGTGTAAAATTATGTCAGTGGAAGAAAATCAACAAAGCGCACCCATTTATAACGACGATAGTATTCGTTCCCTAGATTGGAAAGAGCACATTCGGCTTCGTCCGGGTATGTATATCGGTAAATTGGGCGATGGTTCATCGGTGGATGATGGTATCTATGTTCTTGTGAAAGAGATCATGGATAACTCAATTGATGAGCACATGATGGGAAATGGGAAGTCCATTGACGTTAAAATCTCTGATCATAAGGTGGAAGTGCGCGATTACGGACGTGGTATTCCTTTGGGAAAAGTGATCGATTGCGTTTCCAAAATTAACACGGGTGGTAAGTATGATTCAGGTGCTTTCCAAAAGTCCGTAGGTCTGAATGGTGTAGGTACAAAAGCTACGAATGCCCTATCTAATTACTTTAAGGTACAATCTTATCGTGATGGCCAGACAAAGTGGGCTGAGTTTTGTAAGGGGGAATTAACCGCAGAATCTCCAGGCATTGAAGCCTCGAATGGGAAGAGTGGAACCCACGTTCAGTTTGAGCCAGATAATACCATCTTCAAGAATTACCATTTCATCCCTCAGTATTTAGATTCCTTATTTTGGAATTATGCTTACTTAAATGCGGGATTGACCATTAATTTTAATGGAGAGAAGTATTTTTCCCAAAATGGCCTCTTCGACTTACTATCAAAAAAGACGAATGCGGAGGAAAATCGGTATCCAATTATTCATTTAAAAGGAAACGATATCGAGTTAGCGATTACGCACAATAACCAATATGGTGAAGAATATTATTCTTTCGTCAATGGTCAAAATACAACCCAAGGGGGTACTCACCTAGCTGCATTTAGAGAGGCGATTGTTAGAACGGTACGTGAGTTTTTTAAGAAAGATTTTGATCCATCGGATGTACGTGCAAGTATCGTAGGAGCTATCGCAATTCGTGTTCAAGAACCCGTTTTTGAATCACAAACGAAGACTAAACTAGGAAGTACAACAATTTCTCCTGATTCGAATTCTACGTCAATTCGTACTTTTATAGGGGATTTTGTGAAGACGGAATTGGATAATTATTTGCACCAAAATCCAACCTCAGCTGATGCACTATTAAAGCGTATTTTACAATCTGAACGAGAGCGCAAAGATATTGCTGGTATCAAGAAATTAGCTAATGAGCGTGCGAAGAAAGCAAATTTACATAATAAGAAATTAAGAGACTGCCGTGTACATTTATCAGATGAGAAATCAGAGACGCGTCACGACACTACTTTGTTTATTACGGAGGGGGATTCAGCGTCTGGAAGTATCACTAAATCACGTGACGTACAATTGCAGGCTGTATTTAGTTTGCGAGGTAAGCCATTGAATAGCTTTGGCCTAACTAAAAAGATTGTCTACGAAAACGAAGAGTTCAATCTATTGCAACACGCATTAGATATTGAAGATTCCTTGGATAATCTACGTTATAATAAGATTGTCATTGCGACGGATGCCGATGTGGATGGTATGCATATTCGTTTGTTGATTTTAACCTTCTTTTTGCAATTCTTTCCTGATTTAGTACGTAATGGTCACTTGTATATTTTAGAGACTCCCCTATTTAGAGTTCGAAATAAGAAAGAAACGCGTTATTGCTACTCTGATGAAGAACGTCGCAATGCGATCGAAGCTTTAGGGCCTAAGCCTGAGATTACTCGATTTAAGGGTTTGGGTGAAATTTCGCCTGAAGAATTCGGGAACTTCATTGGTGAAGATATTAAGCTAGAGCCAGTGATTCTTGAAAAAGATTTTACCATTCCCCAACTTCTGACCTATTACATGGGTAAGAATACACCGGAACGTCAAAAATTCATCATTGACAACCTTGTGGTAGAAAAAGATCTGGAAGAGGTTTTACTCGGTTAATTAGAAATTCAATTCAAGGAGTTGCTTAAGTTCTTTTAAAGCTTTTGCAGCTCCTTTTTTTTCTGCTTCTTGTATCCCTAATCGTATTATTTCTTCTGCTCTATCTTCCTTGATTTCAGTTAGGAGCGCGTTCGCATAGGTATAGTACGTCGCTACATAGTCTGGGAAATCTGTAATGATTCGTTCAAATTGCTTAAATGACGCTTCAATAGCCTTTTCTTTATACAATTCTATCGCTAAAAGATAGTGGTTAAACGGATCCGTTGGATCTTGATTAATCTCATTTTTAATAAATTCTTTACGATCCATTTTGCTAAATTAAAAACAAATTAGTATGCTTGCATAACAATTTAATCTGCCATGAAAATACTAGTCTGTATCTCCTGTGTCCCAGACACTACCTCAAAAATAACAATAGATCCATCAACCTCCCAAATAAGTAGCCAAGGATTAACATTTATCGTAGGTCCCTACGATGATTATGCCCTCTCAAGAGCTATTGAATTGAAGGAAAGTAATGGTGCAGAAGTAATTGTTTTGCACGTAGGTGGTTCTGAATCTGAAGCACTTATTCGTAAATGTTTAGCACTGGGTGCAGATTCAGCTGTACGTGTGGATGGAAATCCAACTACTTCGACTCAGATTGCGAATGCTATTGTATCCTACGTTAATCAAAATCCAATGGATCTCATTTTAATGGGTAAAGAATCCATTGATTATAATTCAGGTATTGTCCATGGTTTAGTGGCGGGAGCCTTAGGTTACACCCATTTTAATCCAGTGATGCATTTAGATGTTGCAGGTGATGGCTTGAAGTTAGAAGTGGAGATGGATGGCGGAAAAATGGATGTTAATTGTCCCCTACCTGCTGTATTGGGTTGTCAAGAACCCATTGCAGAATGGAAAATTCCTTCCATGCGCGGAATTATGACAGCTCGTACGAAGGAAATAGTGGTATTGCCTTTGGAAACAGCAAGTCAAATTCAGATTGTTAAAGCAGATATTGCTGAAACAGCTCGGAAGAACAAGATGATTAAAGCAGAAGATGCAGAGCAATTAATTGATTTATTAAGAACTGAGACAAACGTATTATAAGATGAAAAAGGTCGCCATTATTGCTCAAACAAAAGAAGGTCAACTTTCTGATACTTCCATTCAATTGATTTCATTTTTATCTTCCTTCTCGCCGGAATCCATTTTACTGGTTGCTATGGGCGAAGTGAAGTTTGCGTCGATACCTGCTTCAAAATCAGTTGATGTTATCACTTTATCGGAAGGTTTGTGGACAGATTCGTCTGCTATCAACCCACTAGTTAATGCAGTGGAGGGTTACGCAGTTTTTGGCATTAAATCAATTCAAGTAGATAATTTATTAAGTCTATTAGCTGCGAGTTCATCTCAGGAGATGATTTCAGGTATTCAGCAGATGTCGTTTTCAGGCGGGAAATTTTCTATCAGTAAATCAATCTTCTCCGGAAAGGCTTCGTTGTCTTTAACTTCTGAAACGGTAGGCTATTTTAGTTTAAACCGAAATTTTGATTTTAGTGGTAATGCTGAGTATGGAGAACAATCCGTAGGTTCTATGTCAACTTTAACTACTGCTGCAGGTGGCAAGGCTTCTATTCTTGAATTGAAGCCTATAACTGGATCAATACCTTTGCCAGATGCTACTTTAGTAGTGGGTGCAGGTCGTGGTTTTAAAGATCCAGGTAATTGGACAATAGTAGAAGATTTAGCCAAAGCCTTAGGAGCGGCTACTGCTTGTTCTAAGCCTGTTTCTGATTTAAATTGGCGACCTCACCATGAGCACGTTGGTCAAACAGGCGTTAAAATATCTCCCAATCTTTATATTGCTTGCGGTATATCGGGTGCTATACAGCATTTGGCTGGCGTCAATGGTTCTCGAATAATAGTTGTCATTAATAATGATCCTGAAGCAGCCTTTTTCAAACATGCAGACTACGGAATAGTAGGTGACGTAAATGATATACTACCAAGACTAACAAAAAAGCTTCAAGAACATTTAAATTAGCGGTCTAATTGGTACATTTGTATTTTAATATAGACCATTGAAAGAGTATATTCCATTACGCATTTTATCTGTGAATCCTAGTTCTGTAGGAGCTAGTTCATATATTCTTTTATTAGAATCTGATAATTCGCAGGCCCTGCGTTTTCCCATAGTCATTGGAAGTCAAGAGGCGCAATCTATATCTGTTTTTATAGAAAATATACAGACAAGCAGGCCATTAACACATGACTTATGCGTTAATCTACTTGCACACTCTAATGTATCTCTTAAAAGAGTTATAATAACAGACTTTAAGGATGGTATATTTTACGCTAATTTAGAGGTATTCAAAGATGGAGAAACAACAAATATAGACGCTAGACCATCAGATTCTATAGCATTAGCTATTCGTTTAGCTATTCCTATTTTGATTTCAGAAAAGCTATTAACTGAAATTTGTATCCCTGAAGAAGAATTTTTAGATGAATTAGGTGATGATTTCGAACTTGATAATAAAGTACCAGTTATGAGGTCTAAGATTGAATTGGAAGATTTATTGAATAAAGCCTTACTAGAAGAGAATTATGAGGAAGCTGCCAAAATTAGAGATGAAATTGATAAATTATACTTATGAAATATTCTAAAAGTAGTCCACAATCTACCCAATTGACATTGGTTATTTCCATGGCGAGTTTGGCCTTTATACTTGCTATATTCTTCCAACTGTTTGTAAGTGTTAAATCTTGGGGTGATGAGATAAAATCACAAATGAAGGTATATGTATATTTAACCGATTCATTAGAAACTGCTGATTTAGCCTCAACAATTACTTATTTTAAAACTCGTCCTTATGTAAGTAAAAAAGAATTAAAACCTGATTTAGAGTTTAAATCAAAGTCACAGATAGCTTCAGAATTTTTAAAATCCTCTCAAGAAGATTATAAAACGCTATTAGGAGAGGAAAATCCCTTTAAAAATTGCCTGATATTGGGAATAAAGGAAGATTATAAAAATGAAGCCTCATTTAAACAGATTGTTGCAGAGATTCAAACAAGACCAGAAGTGTATGAGGTAACCTATCCTAATACTTTTATTGGGACCTTATTAGGGAAAATAAAGGCAGTAGGGTATGTGGGGTTAATTATGATAATCCTTTTAGTTTTATTCGTATACGTTCAATTAGCCAATAATATTCGTTTACATATTCATGGGAATCGCGTTTTAATTAAAACGATGCAGTTACTTGGAAGTACGAATGGATTTATCCAAAAGCCTTATTTATTGAATTCGTTACTAGTAGGCTTTATAGGTGGACTTATAGGTTATATCTTGGCTGACGGAGCTTTCTATTATTTTTCTACCTCAATTCCAGAGATTTCCTCTTTATTTTTTGAAATTAATAATCAAGTTCAGTTAGTTTTTGTCTGTGTCGGTTTTTGTACCTTATTCAGTTTAATCGCTTCTTTCTTTGCCATTTCAAAGTATTTAAAAATTCAACATACAAACTTATTCTAACATGAGTCAATCAAATATGCCATTAGGGGCCAAAGAAATAAAAATTCTCTTACTAGGTATTGGAATAATGTTAATTGGTTTTTTTGTAATGACCCTAGATAAAGAAGAATTTGGTTTTGGCTTTTTAGGCCTAACCCTAGGTCCTATTCTCGTTATAGTTGGAATTATTATTCCTGTGTTCTCACTTTTTAAGTGGAAGCGTTAATGACTGAGATTCTAAAAACTATCATTTTAGGAATAATTGAGGGTTTAACTGAATTCTTGCCAGTATCTTCAACGGCTCATTTAATTGTTTCTGAAAATTTATTAGGGATTGAAAATTCAAAGTTCCTTAATTTCTTTACGGTCTTTGTGCAGTTAGGAGCTATTGCTGCGGTACCATTTCTTTATTTCAAACGCTTATTCGCTTCGGGTCTATCCATTTACTATACCATTATTGCTTCCTTTATTCCTGCTGTTATTTTAGGTGTATTATTAGATGATTTCTTAGAGGCTTTATTTCAAGGATATTGGTTTATTGCCGGATCATGGATTTTAGGAGGATTGATTTTGATTAGAATAGATAGGTGGCTACCCACTCAAGTCGATTCAATAGAAATTCAAAATATCACTTATATTAAGGCATTTAAAATTGGTTTGTTTCAGTGTATTGCCATGATTCCAGGTGTTTCTCGTTCTGGTGCGTCTATAGTAGGAGGTCGAGTGCTGGGACTTAGCCATTCAGCAGCTGTAGAATATTCTTTTTTACTAGGGATTCCGACTATTTTAGGAGCTTGTGCAAAAAAACTGTTAGACTATCGAAATGATTTAGATGTCATATTTACAAAAGAACACATTCAGCTTTTGAGTATTGGGACGGTGATTAGTTTTGTTGTCGCCTTATTAACCATCAAATGGATGGTGGGATTCGTTAAACAACATGGATTCGCCTTGTTTGGATACTACCGCATTATTGTTGGACTTTTATTAAGCGTGTACCTGTGGATGAGTTAATAGAGGTTCAAGATAAATTTTATGTAATCAACAAGCCTAAAGAATGGTCTTCTTTTGATGTTGTGAAGAAGATTCGTAATCTGGGCCGATTTAAAAAGATTGGTCATGCAGGTACGTTAGATCCGTTAGCCACTGGCATACTCATTATGTGTGTGGGAAAGTACACAAAGAAGATTGATTATTTCCAATCCCTTCCTAAAACCTACATAGGTAAATTAGTGTTAGGCAAAACAACTCCTTCGATAGATTTAGAAACCGAGTTTGACGGTGAATATCCAATTGATCATATTGATTCTAGTTTACTAGAGGATGTTCGTAAAACATTTTTAGGTTCTATTCAGCAAGTCCCTCCTATTTATTCTGCGATTAAACTCAATGGGCAACGTTTATTTACGCATGCGCGAAATGGCGTAAGTGCAGATGAATTAGAGATTAAGATAAGAGATGTCGAAGTGTATCGGATGGAAATTGATGTAACTGATTTTCCTGAGATTAGCTTTGAAATAGAATGTAGTAAGGGCACTTATATTCGTAGCATTGTACGTGATTTTGGCATAAAATGTAAATCAGGAGCATATATGAGTGAATTAGTTCGAACAAAAATTGGTGATTGGGGTTTAGATAAGGCACAAGAGGTGGCCAATTTTAATAGCGATTTACATGAAGTGCTTTTATAGTTTTGATACTGTACAGATTGAATCAGCAACCGCAGTTACGATTGGGATGTTTGATGGTTTACATTTAGGTCATTTGAAGGTTATTCAGGGATGTCTTAATGCAGCTAGGGAGAGTCGTCTTAAGACCTGTGTTATTACTTTTTCCAATCATCCAGCAGATTATTTTACGGGTAAACGAAATGAGCTATTAATGCCAATGCAAGAAAAAAAGGCAGCATTTGAAGCCATTGGTATAGATTATTTAGTGATTCTTCCGTTTGATACCTATTTAGTTGAATTACCAGCTACTCAATTTATTCAAGAACACATCATAAGTCGAATTAAAGCGACTAAGGTGATATTGGGCTATGATAACCATTTTGGTAAAAATAGAGAAGGCTCCATTTCTTTTATCAAAGAACATTTTTCGGTTCAGCTAGAAGCTATATCGGTTGATGTAGCCAAAGTCGACGAAGTAATCGTTAGTTCTTCTCAGATTAAGAAATTCCTATCTGAAGGAGAAGTTAAATGGGCTAATGCAATGCTAGGCCATCATTTCTCTATTGCAGGTGTAGTCATTCACGGTAATCAAAATGGCCGAAAAATTGGTTTTCCTACTGCGAATATGTCACTGAATGCAGATAATAAATTTATACCTCAATTAGGAGTGTATTTAACGGAGGTGCATATTCAGGCAGGAAAATATTATGGTTTAACGAACATGGGTTACCGTCCTACTCTAAATAAGGATGAAGGAATTCACATCGAAACGCACATTTTGGAATTTGAAGGAGATATCTATGGGCAAGGAATCGAAATACGTTTTACAGAGAAAATTAGATCTGAGAAGCGATTTGACTCCTTCGAAGATCTAAAGAATCAAATTGCTGCAGACTTGGCATGGGCTAAATTATACCTAGCATAAATTCATATAACTGCCTAAAAAGACTATTTCGTCTCCTCTCTTTGTCAATAATTCTTGAATCTTTTGATCTAATTTATTGCCCTCAATATCAATAAAGAACCAAAATTTAAATTCATTGGTATCTTTTTGTGGTCTAGATTCTATCTTTAATAAGTTAATTCCTCGCGATTCAAAATCTTGTAAAAGAGACAACAAAGCCCCAGGCTTGTCATCATTCTTTAACTTAACGGCAAGACTGGTTTTGTCCTTATCTGTTTTCTTAAGATTTTCAACTTTAGAAATAATAAAGAAGCGAGTCTGATTTGCATCATTGTCCTGAATATTGTCAAAAAGAATCGGTAGGGAATAGATCTTAGCCGCAATATGCGAACACAACGCAGCTCCATCCTCTTCTTCTACAGCTAATTTAGCAGCACGTGAAGTAGAATCTACTTGAACAAAAAAGTCTTCCTCTTGACCAGAGAAGTAATCATTTAAGAATCCTTTACACTGTTGAAAGGCGATGTCTTTCGAATAGATCCTCTTAATACCTTGAATACCATTGTTTTTAGAGGCTAAACAGAAATTAACTGGAATGATTATTTCAGAAATAACAAACAGATTCTTTTCATTCAATAGATCCATTGTTTCTTTCACCATTCCCTCCTGGTTGTTCTCAATGGGTACTACACCATATTTAGCGCGACCAGTTTCGACAGACTCAAAAACAGATTTGATTGAAGGTAAAGAGATGTAATCAGCCACTGCCCCAAAACGATTTTCTGCGGCTTGATGTGTAAAACTACCTTCTGGACCTAAGTAACAAATGATTTCCGGTAACTCTAGATTACGAGAAACACCGAAAATTTCTAAAAAAATTGCCTCAATTGCCTCTTTCTTTAACTTACCCGTAAACTGATTTGATAATCGATCAACAATCTCCTTTTCACGATCGGGATGGTAGATTATGACGTTAGATTCACGCTTTAATTTCCCAATCTCCTCGACAAACTCCATTCTTTTCACTAAAAGTGAAAGGATGGAATCATCTATGTGATCTATTTTATTTCTTAATTCAGGTATATTCATGCCTAATAATGAGCTATTTGACTCAATTTACGAATTTTAGCAGATTTAAGGAAGTGAAATAAAAAAAAGGATTTGAATAAATCCTTTCAATTAATAAGAAAATGTGTGATTCCGTT
>CAILUB010000143.1 GCA_903837305.1 uncultured Cytophagaceae bacterium | reverse complement strand
TTACCTCATTGGGCGGGTGTGGCAGATTTTGATATCATAGCGGGCAAGTTAGGGCAAGCTGAATTAGCATCAGAGGTAAAGTCTCTTCAGTTAGCGATGACTAATATCACGAAACAAGATGGGACTTTAAATAGCAAAATAACGGCATTTGCCTTAAAAGCCAGTCAAAAAGCTAATTGGATTCCCTTCGTACAAGAAATGGAGAACTTGGGCTGGTTATATGCTGAAGCCAAAAAAACGAAAAATGAAGAGGCTATCCGCGCCTATGCACGCATTAATGCGAAATTATTCAAAAATGTGGATCAGCAGGTGTTAAACTACCGCAATGCGCTAGATTTAACGACCGATCTAGAGACCAGAGAGCAGATTTTTAGGGGCCTAGCAAGATGCAATTCCTTATCAGCGATGCGTACGCTTTACCTTGGTTTACAAGATCCAAATGTACGTCAGATTGCTGCGGATGGTCTCGCTTCACTCTATCTTGCTAATGTAGATTTCAGAGGTCAAATGACGAAAGAGTGGGTACAAGAAGTGTTTTGGCAAATTTCTGATCCTGCTGTTCGCGAGAAATTGAATGAAGCTTTTAAAATAGCTGATCGAGGTTTTTATACGATGTACAATGGCCAGGATTTACGAGGTTGGAAGGGACTTGTAGCTAATCCAGTGAAGCGTAGATCGTTGTCTGCGGATACGCTGGCTTTATTACAGGTAAAAGCTGATAAAATCATGAATGCAGGTTGGGAAGCGAAAGGAGAGGAGCTGCATTTTACAGGTCACGGTGATAATTTATGTTCTGTAAAAGACTACCAGGATTTTGAATTGTATGTAGATTGGAAGATTGAAAAAGAGGGGGATGCGGGCATTTATTTGAGAGGGTCTCCTCAAGTACAGATTTGGGATACGGCATTAACCAGAGTAGGGGCACAGGTGGGTTCAGGAGGTTTGTACAATAATCAAATCAATCCACGTAATCCCTTAAAAGTGGCTGATAATCCTGTTGAAGAATGGAATACTTTCCGAATTATTATGAAAGGCGAGCGCGTAACAGTATATCTAAATGGGGAATTAGTGGTGGACAAAGCGATTTTGGAAAACTATTGGGACCGCAAAATACCCATTTTTGTGAAAGATGCCATCGAATTACAAGCCCATGGCAATCACATCGTTTACCGCAATATATATGTCAAAGAATTGAAACCAGAGACTACCTATATCGCTCCTGAAGCTGATTTTTCAGCCCTATTTGATGGTTCATCTTTATTTAATTGGGCCGGAAATACGACGGATTATTTCCCTTCGAATGGCGAATTAGTCGTAGATCCTAAACGTGGAGGAAAAGGTAATTTGTACACGAAAAAAGAGTACGGTGATTTTCATCTGAAATTTGATTTTCAATTAACGCCAGGTGCCAATAATGGTTTAGGCATTCGCGCTCCTTTAGAAGGAGATGCTGCTTATGTGGGGATGGAATTGCAGATTTTGGATAATACAGCTCCTATCTATGCGAAATTGCAACCTTATCAGTACCACGGTTCCGTTTATGGTGTTATTGCAGCGAAGCAAGGATTTTTGAAGCCGGTAGGAGAGTGGAATGAAGAAGAGGTAATCGCGCAGGGAAATAAAATTAAAGTAATCTTAAATGGTGAAGTTATTCTCGATGGAGATATCGCATTAGCTTCTAAAGACGGAACAGCTGATCATCGGGAACATCCAGGTTTGTTAAACAAAACAGGCCATATTGGGTTTTTAGGACATGGTTCTCCTTTGAAATTTAGAAATATTAGAATAAAAGAATTGATCAAGAAAAAATAATCCTATGGCAATCAATTGCACGGTTAACAAGAAAAAGGTCTCGTTGGATATAGATCCAAATACACCCTTATTATGGGCTTTACGAGATCACCTGTCCTTATTAGGGACAAAGTATGGTTGTGGTATTGCTCAATGTGGGGCGTGTACCGTTTGGGTAAATGGTGAACCGATGCGTTCTTGCGTATTACCTATATCTGCTGTTTCAAATGCTCAGATTACCACCATCGAAGGACTTGACCCTGCGGGTAAACATCCGGTTCAAGTAGCTTGGGATGAGCTAGATGTACCTCAATGCGGGTATTGTCAAGCGGGTCAAATCATGACCGCAGCTGGACTATTAAAAAACAATCCTCATCCAACGGATCAAGAAATTGTCGATGGTATGTCGGGTAATATCTGCCGTTGTGGAACGTATCACCGTATTCAAGAAGCCGTAAAATTAGCCTCTAAAAAAATCAAGAAATGAAAACATCGAGAAGAGATTTTATACAAAAAGCCTCCCTATTTACAGGTGTATTCACCTTAGGTTTTGATTGGTTTTCGGCAGATGCCTCTGCTATGGAGGTGGTGGCCTCTACTGGTCGATTTAATGCTTTTTTATCCATTGATAACTTAGGCAAGATCATATTATATTCTCCAAATCCTGAAATAGGACAGGGAATTAAGACGGCTTTTCCGGTCGTGGTAGCAGAAGAATTGGATGTAGATTGGGCCCAAGTTCAAGTAGAGCAAGCGAATTTAGATACGAAACAATTTGAACGTCAATTGACGGGGGGAAGTGGTGCCTTAAAGCATTCCTGGGATCGTTTGAGAAAGGCTGGAGCTACCGTTCGCAAGATGATGATGCAAGCAGCAGCTGATCAGTGGAAAGTAGATATAGCTAAGACAAAAACATCGAAAGGTTTTGTTTTAGGTCCTGCTGGACAAAAAGCATCTTATGGATCTTTAGCCGAAGCAGCCTCTAAATTACCAGTTCCTAGTGAAGTGACTTACAAGGATCGCAAGGATTATAAAATTATTGGAACGCGCGTAAAGGGCGTTGATAATAAAAATGTGGTGACTGGAAAACCTTTATTCGGTATTGATATTAGAAAGCCAGGAATGGTCTTTGCACAAATCGTTCGTCCCCCTTTTGGTGCAACGTTGAAATCATTTTCAGCGGATGATGTGAAAAAAATGCCTGGAATTATTGATGTCGTATCATTCAAAAACAAAGTGGCTATTGTAGGTTCAACTACTTATGCGATTTTGCAAGCACGTGCTAGTTTACGATGTGATTATAGTTCTGATGCGCCTTTGGAAAGCACAGAAACCCATCAAAAATGGTTTGATGAGGGGATGAAATCAGACAAAGCGCAGGTGATGCGCAAGGATGGAGACTTTTCTGCGGCAATTGCTAAGGCGGTTAAGGTAGTCGAGGCAACGTATGAATGTCCATTTATTTCACACAGCCCTATGGAACCGATGAATTTCTTTGCGGATGTTCAAAAAGATTCAGTATTGTTAGCTGGACCTACCCAAGTTCCTCAGCCTGCTCAAAAAGCGGTTTCTGATCTTTTGAAAATTCCGGTAGAAAAAATTCAATTAGAAATTTCCAAAATGGGAGGAGGTTTCGGTCGCCGTCTCAATAATGATTTTGTGTTAGAGGCAGCAGAATTATCGAGTATCATTAAAAAGCCTGTTTTAGTGATGTGGACGCGGGAAGATGACATGACAGGTGGAATTTATCGTCCGGCAGCACGTTATCATTTTAAAGCAGGTTTAGACGCCAGCGGTGAGATTATTGCCTTTTATTTACGAGGTGTAGGAATTAATGCGGGTAACTCTACCAGACAAGATAATTTCCCGGTAGGAGCTATTGAGAATGTGTTAATTGAATCTTTTGATCAAAAATCGGCCGTTACTACTGGTCCTTGGCGTGCTCCAATTACTAATTTCTTGGGATTTGCGGAGCAAGCCTTTTTAGATGAGGTAGCTGAGTTAGCAGGAAAGGATCCGATTCAGATGCGCTTAGCCCTTTTAGAGAAAGTAAAAACAAAACCAGTTGGTAAAATAACGTATGAGCCCGATCGCTTCGAAGAAGTCATCAAGCAAGTAGCTGAAAAGGCACAATGGAAGAAGAAGCCGGGTGTTCACCAAGGCTTTTCAGTCTATTACTCTCACTTATCCTACGTGGCACAAATTGCCGAAGTGAAGGTGGAAAACGGCAAACCTAAGGTGACGAAAGTGACTGCTGTAACCGATTGCGGGGAGGTAGTTAATCTGAGTGGAGCTGAAAATCAAGTAAAAGGGGCCATTATTGACGGAATGGGACATGCGATGTTCGCAAAATTAAGTTTTCAAGCTGGAGTGGCTAGCCCTAATAACTTTAATACGTACCGGCTTATTCGAGGTAATGAGATTCCTGTTATTGATGCTCATTTCGTCAATAATGGTATAGCACCTACGGGATTAGGTGAGCCAGCTTTACCTCCTACAGGTGGGTCAATAGCAAATGCTATTTATGCTGCGACGAAAAAACGTCAATACAAACAGCCATTTAGCTAGATGAAAATTACCTGGCTTGATAACCTTCGTGTGAATGCGACCATTGGTGTGATTTTAATACACGCTTCGGCGACGATTTTATTTCGATTCACGAAAGTGCCAGCAGATCATTGGTGGTTTGCAAATTTATATAATGGTGGGTACCGCTACGTGGTACCCATTTTTGTGATGTTATCTGGTGCCTTATTGTTGCCTCGGGAAGAAGCCATTGGACCTTTCTTGAAGAAGAGTTTTAATAGGATCGTTTTGCCTTTTCTCTTTTACAATTTGATTTTCACTCTCTTTAATTGGCAGGTACGATTACGCGGAAAAGCCTTCGGGTTTTCGGATGGAATAAGCTGGTTAGGAGAACAATTTTTCAATGGTGCATCCTACCATTTCTGGTATATCTACATGATCATAGGGATCTACCTTTTTA
Source organism: uncultured Cytophagaceae bacterium (assembly GCA_903837305.1). Lineage (GTDB taxonomy): Bacteria > Bacteroidota > Bacteroidia > Cytophagales > Spirosomataceae > Aquirufa. The sequence continues at coordinate 1,370 of CAILUB010000143.1, read as the reverse complement.
TTCCCATTATTGGCAGGTGGATTAGATCAGCATCGGAATCTCACATTCAGTATTTTTTAGGGATTTGGGGTTTGACGATTTTGTTTAACAATCCCCATTTTCCCTACTTAAAATTGCCGGTAGCGTTAACCGATTTTACGGGCTATGTAGGTTATTTAGTACTTGGTTATTATTTAAGCACAAAGGATTTTTCTGCCGGAATTAAAAAAATGGCCATAGCGCTATTTATCATTGGTACATTGTGGACGATGGTAGGATCTTACTATTTTACCGCTGAGAGTGGTAAATTCTACGGCTTATTATATGCTAATTTTTCGCCCAGCGTCGTGTTAGCAACGACCGGCTTATTTTTATTTTTCAGGTACCAAAACCTTGATATTATTTTCTTAACTCCATTTCGTGATTGGGTGAGTTCGCATAGTTATGGCATCTACTTGGTGCATATAATTGTGTTGTTTTACCTTGCCAAAGCAGGTGTTTATGGCGAAATGCTTCATCCGAGTATGGGCGTACCTTTAACTGCCTTTGCTTGTCTTTTGATTTCGGGTGGAATCGTTTGGGTATTAAGAAAAATACCCCTGATTAAATACATGGCTGGTTGATTGATTGTGGTGGTATTTTTGTACATTCGTTAGAATACCTTTAACCACTCATACCTTACCACTTAATGCACGAAATTTATAAGTTTGGACACAGTCTTGCTGTGTTCATGAGCTTTTTCATTATCCTGCTTTTACTTTTGAAATCCTCTGGGCCTTTCTTTAAGAGTCCGAAGCGTTTCTTGTTTTTCTATTTCTTGATTTTCGGCTTATTCACACTTCTTCATTACTGCCTTTTTGTCGATTGGCATGTGGAGATCGTCGCTGTTTTATTTGGTAATTTTGATGCCTTTTACTATCTGCTTTATCCTCTTGCCTATTTTTATGTTAGGGGTATGGTTCAGGAAGATGCTGTTTTACGTCCGAAAGACCTGTTTCATCTCCTACCTTTTTTTGTACAGTTGTTAGATATGTTACCTTATTCGCTAACGTCGTTTGCGCATAAAATGGTAATAGCTGAATTAATCAAATTTGATATTCATGAATTAGTTAAGCAGCAGCTTGGATTATTCTTTTCTGCCCGTTTCCATTTCTATGTCAAGTTGCTACTGAGTAGTTTGTATGTTTTTTATAGTTGCCAAATTTATTTCCGCTTTCGTCCTCGAAATGGAAAAAATTTCATGTTGCATTATTGGATTCCAGGCTTTCTAATTCTTCAAGTTTTATTAATACTTTTTTTGATTTATTTCTTTCTTATCGTGCCTACTGGCGATCAATTTAAATTAACCTATCAAGGTAATACTTCTTGGAATTACCTCGGTCTTGGATCTT
>CAILUB010000142.1 GCA_903837305.1 uncultured Cytophagaceae bacterium | reverse complement strand
GCAATCGGGGACAATTTCGTTTACCACAACAGCGGAGGATGGACAATTGGTAGAAGTTGGATTGAATGGCGTATCGTATACTCCATCTGTAACAAACGCTACGGCATCACTTACTTTATCATCAACGGTATTAACTGGGTTAACGAGTTCGTCATATAGTTTAACGTACAAAGTAGCAGATATATCTGGAAACGAATCTGGCACTTATTCATCTACGCTTCTTACCGATAAATCTGCACCTACAGTTTTATCTGTTTCCGGAACAAATGGAAATTACAAGTTAGGAGCACCTATTCAATTAGAAGTTCAATTTAGCGAACCAGTAGTGATAACAGGAGTTCCTAAATTAGCACTAACCACAGGTGGTACCTTAGCAGCAAACGCAAGTTATGTATCGTTCAATTCAACGACCAATTCTGGAGTATTTAGCTACACGGTTCAAATAGGGGATCAGACAAATTCTTTAGAATATGCATCAATCACTGCACTAACCTTAAATGGAGGAACAATTAAAGATGTACAAGGTAATGATGCGGTATTAGATTTACCTACGTTAGGTAATTCCAATACTTTATCTTCTACTTCTGATATTGCTATTGATGGGGTTGCACCAGCGATAAGTACAATCAATGCTTCTTGGATAGCTGCAACAGATGGGTCAAGTGGCCGACCACCTAAAGCATTAAATATTACAGAAAAAGGGTTAGACCAAACAATTGGAGTGATTACTACCGGTGTTGAGAATGGTCAGGTAGCAACCATTAGGTTGGTTACAACGGGCTACAGTAAAACCTATACTGGAACTATACTAAATAATAGCCTAACGGTAAATGTTCCTAGGGCAGATTTAGCGCCTATTGTACATGGGATAGACTATCAGGTATTTGCTAGTGCTGAAGACATAGCCGGGAATACTACGCCGTTGTACAATATAACGTTTGATGCTGATTTTACGCCGCCAGGTATTCAGCTTGTTCATGGAGAAAAAACAAGTGCCAATTACAATATTTTAGATTATGTAGAAAAGACTTACAGAAACGGCCAACGTCTGGACATTTATTTAAAAATGAATGATGTAAGCGTTACTGTTTCTGGAAGTCCATACTTGATGTTTGATCTTGGAGGAACAACGAAGAGGGCAGATCACAATAGATTAATTAGTAATTCGGGAGTGAAGGCTTTCTCTTATACTATTCAGCCTGGAGATGTGGATCTGGATGGTATTTCAATTCCTAATGGTACCCACTTGTTTTTAAATGGCGGATCCATGAGGGATGCCTCTAGTAACTTTGTTACTGAAACGGCATTGATTTTCAGAGATCAAGACACGCGTAATTTAAGTAAGCTCAAAGTAAATGGAGCGCTTCCTGTGGTTACAATTGCAAATGTGAGTTGGGGTGATACGCTCAATCTGACGGAGTCAAGTGCTTCAGGAACAATTTCCATTACAACTACAGATTTAGAAGAAGGACAAGTAGTACAATTATCCATTACAAATACTGCTACCAATCAGTCCAATACGTATACCTCTACCATTACATCGGGAGGAGCACAGATAGAACTTGATGCGACTACCTTAACATCGTATGTAGATGCAAATACGTATAGTATAACGGCGGTAGCTTCTGATTTAGGGGGAAATGCATCTTCGGTAGCTTCTGTTACCTTCACAGTAGATAGGACGGTGCCGCAGGTTTTAACTAGTTCAAATAGTTGGGGTTCAGTTTTAAATATTGCTGAATCTGCGTTAAGTGGTGTGATCAGTATTACCACTACGGGAGCATCTGATGGGGATAATGCTACTTTAGCGATAGGTGGTGGCAGTTATACGAGTACGTTTACGTCTAACACAGCTTCGTTTACTGTATCCGCTACTTATTTGACCTCGTTAGTGGATGGTTCAACCGTGAGTTACACGGTGGTTGCTAATGATGCGGCACAAAATACTTCATCGACATACTCATCCACATTTACTGTAGATACTAAGGCACCGTCAATTACAATAACTAGTACCTTGTCACGACTTGCGCCAGGTCAGCAAACTACTTTGACATTTACATCTTCAGAACCTATAACAAATTTTGATTTAAATGATATCACGGTTTCTACTGGATCGGTTTCTGACTTTACGATCGTCAATTCTCAGGATTTCACGGTAAAATATACATATCCATCTATAACTGCAAATGATGTTACATTTAGTTTATTGCCAGGTAAGGTTGATGATCTAGTTGGAAATAGTAATACATTAACATCAACATTAACATTGGTACTTAATTCAGGACCTGTTGGTAGTCCTGTTCCAATAATTATCACTCAGGATGACCCTGATATGGTCATAAATTTAACTAATGGAATATCTGATCCAGACGGTGATCCCTTAAATGTGGAAAATCTGCAAATTGTGTATACAATGTCGTCCGGGGGAAGTCAATACACGACTGTTAATAATCAAGTGTTATCAGATAAATTCTCAAAAATCTTATCGTCACAATCATTAAATGGCAATGAATTAGCCATCAATACATCTAATTCTAATTTTTTGAGTGGTACTCAAACAGGTAAGATTGAAATTAGTTATGATATTTCTGATGGTACTTATTCGTTAAAAGTAAATAATGAGATTGTAATCACGGGTAAAAATGATGCTCCTTCTGGCTTTGATTTAACTGAAACTAAAACCTTCCAAGTTGATTCAAATGGCCAAAAATTAAAAGATATTCAGGGAAATGATTTAACTGCTGAAATTAAAGAAGATCTTCCAATTTATTCACAACTAGTGGGGATAGATTCTGATCTGGGAGATCGAATTACCTATATTTTAGGTTCTACTGATTCATTAGGACGAGGTAAATTAGAATTTAATACCACAAACGGAAGTTATAAATATACCCCAGCGCTTCATTTTTATGGCGATGTGTTTTTTGAATATTTTGTAGAAGATTTATTTGGTATTCGTAAAGGTCCTTATAAAGTTGTGATTAAAATAGCAGAAAGCCCTGATGACGATGGAATACCTACCAGCTTAGAGACTATCGCATTGAATAATGACCTTGATAATGATGGAGTTCCTGATAGAAAGCAAGCCAATATTAGTAATTTCCCAATTACTAGTGCGGCTGAATTTCAGGCAGGTAAAAATTGGTCGAATGGAATAGGATCTAAGCCAGCAATTTCTACCATGGGGTCAATCCTAATTGGTGATTTATCATCTGATTCTTTGGGTATTACCAATCCAAAATACCGTTTAGATCCCAATGCAAAGCTTAGTAACATCGGTATAGTACCCAAGGACACAACTAATATAAATCTTGCTTTCCAATCAGATTTATATAAATTCTCTATTATTCCTGCTCAAGGTAAACAGCTCTTGGATTTAGATAATGATGCATCCAATGGATTACAAACTAGGGTTGTTATTAATTTACCTGTAGGAATAAATGCTTCAACTTACCTCAAGAGTCTAGCTAATGGACAAGTCATCGTGTTCAAGGATGATCAAAATTTAGATACTTGGGATGATGGAGCAACCTTAATAGATACTGATAAAGACGGTCTTATTGATCGAATTGTTGTTACAATAACGGATAATGGTCGAGGCGACTCAGATCCTACTATCGGTCGAATTTCTGATCCAGGTGGACTGGGATTCGTTAAACCAAAGTTGGATGATTTTACATCTAAAACACTTAATGAGGGGCAAAATACGGGGACTTTATTGGTTGATTTAAATGAGAAATATTCAAATAAAGATTTTGATTTAGAAAATGATACGTTAAACTATTCATTTAGCTCTACAACAGCTTCTACTGTTCTATCAGCATTATCAATTAATCCTAAGACCGGAGAAATTAAGGTTAATGAGAGAGGTGCATTTGACTTTGAGGCATTTGTCAATAATAATGGAGTTTCAATAATTGAAGCTGATGTGATAATTTCTGATAAAAACTTATTTAGTGATACAGCATCAATTAAGATTCCATTAAAAAATTTAGATGAAATTCCTACTATTGTTTCCAATAAGGAAATCGATTTCATGGAAAAACAAAAGCCGGAAGTAATCGTAGTTGATATGGAGACGTTACCTGATTACCAAGACCTCACTAGTTTTATAATTTTGGCAGGTAAGGATGCTAATGATTTTAATCTTGAACCATCTACAGGAGTATTAAGATTTAATCAATCTCCGGAATTTAGTAAAAAGAAAACCTACAAAATCGATGTAAATACAATTGATGTGAAGGGTAATTCTGATATAGCTGAAATTACCATCAATATTTTAAATAAAAATGAAAACCCTAGCGACATTCTACTTTCAAAAAGCTCAGTAGAGGAAAATTTACCATTATTTACTAATGTGGGTATCTTTAATTCCAAGGATGAAGATGAAGGGGATACTTTTATTTATGAATTAGTAAGTGGAATTGGTGATTCAAATAATAGTAGTTTCAAACTAGTAGGTGATACATTAAAAACTGCGTCTACATTTGACTTTGAGAATAAGAGAAGTTATTTAATTAGAGTTCGTGTAACTGATGTCGGTGGCCTTAGCTATGAAAAGCAGTTTAACATCGCAATTATTGATGTAAATGAGGATACCGATGGAGATGGAATTTGGGATGATTTAGAAAAAGGGCCTAATTTAAACTCACCTATCGATACGGATAAAGATGGCTTACCAGATTATTTAGATTTAGATTCGGATGATGATGGTATTTTTGACAAAGATGAAGCAGGGCCTAATCCATTTAAGCCTCTTGATTCTGACGGTGATGGTATTTCAGATTATCGTGAGATAGATTCGGATAATGATGGTTATTTAGATGGTTATGAGCGAAATATCGATACGGATAGAGATGGAATCCCAGACTTCCAAGATTTGGACTCAGACGGAGATGGAATTGAAGACAAAGTAGAAGATAATCTCGATTTTGGCAACATAAAAGACTGTGACCGTGACGGAATTGAAAACCGCTTAGATCCAGATGTATGTGAGCTAATCTTACCACAGATTATTACACCTAATGGCGATGGCTTGAATGATGTATTAATAATCCCAGGTATTTTGCGCTTGCAGCCTAATCGTTTAACAATAATTAATAGATGGGGAAGTGTAGTATTTGATCAGGAAAATTACCAAAATAATTGGGGAGGGATAAGTTTCTCTGGCGAACTTCCAGATGGTGTTTATTATTATGTGGTTGATTTTAAAGGGGCAAAGCCAACTATTTCTAATTATGTTTATTTAGATCGCACAGGAAAATGAGACAGATAATACTTGGAGTACTTCTTTTTTTCGTCGGTCAAACCGCTATTGCCCAAATCGAATCTATGTATTCGATGTATCAGGTAAATCCATTGGTTATTTCACCCGCTTATGCTGGGGTAATTAGCAATCAGGCAAAGGGGGAATTAGTTGCTATCAATCGTCAACAATGGATTGGTGTTCAAGGTTCACCACGAACAGCTATTTTTTCTGGGAATTTCCTTTTGAAAGCTAAAATAGGAGTTTCTGGCGTTTTTGCAACTGACCAAGCCGGTCCTTTACGAATTACAAATCTTTCAAATGATTATAGTTATTCGGTAAAATTGAATGAGAATTGGAATATGAATGGGGGATTACGTTTATCAATGTCATCTGTTTACATCGATTATGCTGGTCTAACTGCGATTGATCCAAATGATCCTTACATACAGATTAATAAGTCTACAGGCTTGAAGCCTAACACTGGATGGGGAATTCATATTGTAAACCGTGTAGGAAGTTTTATTTCAGTCTCACAGCCAAGGGTTTTGACCTATGACTTCGGAAATTTATCAGGAGCTTTTAAAGATGTATCTTATCTATATATTCAGGCAGGAACGGCCTTTTCAGCTTCAAAAGGGATTCGTTTAATTCCTTCAATTATGGTACGAACTGCTACTTCAGTACCTATCAGTTGGGATGCAAATTTAGTTTTAAATCTTTCAGATAGAATCGATTTAGGTGTCGTATATAGACATAAAATTTCTTATGGCGCGCGCGTAGGAATTCCTTTTTCAAAAAAGGTTTACGTCACATATACTGGTGAATTTCCTGTAGCCATTTTGAATCCAATCGGTGTTCAGACGCATGAATTAGCGCTTAGATTATCTTTATTTGAAAAACTAAAATGAGACGTATAAATATATTATTTTTCGTGGTTTTGGGGAGTATTTTTAGCACTCAGGCTCAATCTTTTATTACCTTTCAATTAGGAGGAACTAATCGTACTATCCAGCAGGCATCCACAAGGAAAGATATCGCTTTACATTATACAAACCTTATACTCCAATATGGTTATTTGGTGAAGCCTACCTCAGAGGTATTTGGCGGAGTTAATTTTGGATATGTACCATCTTCAAGGGAGCGTACTGCAAGTGGCTTCGCTGGATTGCGGTATTATTTAAAGCCATTAAACAAACGTTTGATTCCTTTTGGACAATTTTCAGGGGAGTTATTATTTGACAATTCTTTTGCTTTAACAAATCGAGATGCAGATTTTATTGGATCAGCCGGTATGGGAATTGATTTTAAAGCGGCTTCCACTATCTCTATACGTGGGTCTGTAGTATTAGGTTTGCCTTTCTTTTCTACAGGTACTTTAAATCCACTTACAAATAGTGGATCTAATCTTTTTACCGGTTTAAGTTTAGTATTTCATTTGCAAAAAACTAAGACCGTTACTCCTCATGAAAGTCAGGCTGAAATAGAGGCAGTTTTAAATAGAATTTCCACTTCTCAAGTAGAGCAATCTGGTACAAAAAGCATCCAAGTAATTGACAGTGTTTCATTATTTAAACAAAAAACTGATTCGCTTATTAGTGCACCAATAATTGTGGTGGAAAATAAAGTTGACTCAACAAAGGCACTTGCTCTTGATATTAATCTCGATGCGAAAGAACGTGTCTCTAATATTCAATCACTAAGTGATGCAGCATTAGACAGCCTATTTAATACACAGATTTATTTCAAGACAGATAAATCATGGGTGGGGCAGAAGTCAGCTAAAAAACTTGATCGGGTTGTTGAGTTAATGAAAAAATATCCCGAAGTAAAAATTCACTTAAAAGGATATACTGATTATAGAAATACAGTAGAATATAATTCAAAACTTTCATTTAAACGTGTGAAGAATGTTTATTTATATTTAATAAAACACGGCGTGCCACCGTTTAGATTTAAAACAGAATCCTTGTCAGAAAATGATCCTATTTCATCTAAAAATCTCCAATTAAACCGTAGAGTTGAGGTACGGATTTGGCGCTAATGAAATCGATTCGATTAAAATATTGCTCAGAAAATGGTTGCACATTTAAGTTTGTGAATCGACTTAATGTAATGGAATTTATGATCAGGGAAGATATGAATAGCACCTTAGTTGAAATATATCTAAAAACTGGCCATAGAATTTCTCTTTCTAGCCAGCTTGAATCATCTTCAGATTTAACTAAACGCTGGTTGCGCTTTGAGACTTCGGAGGAAATTTTTTTTGATCTCGCAGAATTTGAAGTCCAATGATAATTTAGAACATGGAGTTATTAAATCTTCTTACTTTTAGTTTGAAGATTTTTTGCATTTTGAGTTCGAATTTAAAATTTATCATTATTGTAGGTGTTGAATATATTTTTAATTTATAACAATAAGTGGGATGTAGAACTTCCTTTAAATCAAAGGATGTTATTTTTACTTTTCTTGATAATACGCTTGTAGGTTTATGGTGCTATAACCGAAGCAGAACGACCTGATTTGATACAATTTCGATACAATTAGATTAATCAATATAATACCTATACTATTATATTTTGACGTTTTAGTCCGATTTGAGTTCAGTCAGATTTGTTTCATTCCCACCGTCCGGACCGCCAACTACAATTTAAGTCTCTGATTTTCAGGGACTTTTTTTATGCCCGGTGCTAAATGGGGTGCTATAAAAGGGATTTCAACAAAATCACTAGAAGTATAAAATAATGTAGAAG
>CAILUB010000141.1 GCA_903837305.1 uncultured Cytophagaceae bacterium | reverse complement strand
TTGATTTCAAAAGCATCTTCTCTAAATTAACCCAATACGGATATGACGGATGGGCCGTTTTAGAATGGGAATGCTGTATCAAAGATCCAGTTCAGGGAGCTACAGAGGGTGCGCCGTACATCGCGAGCCACATCATCAAAGCAACCGAAAAGGTCTTCGATGATTTCGCTGGAACAGGAGCAGACGAGGAGTTTAACAAAAAGATTTTAGGACTATAATTTAAACACAATCAATATGAAAAAATTACTATTAATTTTAGCTGTTTCAGCCTCATTTATGGCATGTAAAGAACAAAGTTCTACCGCCGAAAAACAATCTATTGGATTCGATTTGGCTGGAGGCAGCGAAAAAGCAGCCCTTTACGGAGGAGACACTACCAATGTTACCCTATTTGAAAATTGGATTCAAGCACTCAATGATCGGGATACGGCTAAGCTACGTAGTTTAGAAGCAAGTGATAGTTTAAAGATTTATACTCCGGATGGTGATGTTTTAACTGCAGGAGACGACTATAAAAATTATATGGCTACGTATTTTACGAATATGAATCCTAAGTGGAAATTAAACTTTGCTTTGGCCAATAAATCAATAGACAAAAATGGCAAAGTGAGCGAATGGGTAACTTCTTCAGGAACAGTAACACATACCGTTGATGGAAAAGAAACGAAAGTAAACAGATACTTTGATGCAAATATTGTAAATGGTAAAATTCAAAAAATGTACATTGCAGATAGAAAATTAGCTTCAGGTGAATAAGCTTGACACGTAAAAAGATTTAACTAAAAAGGCCTCTACTTGTAGAGGCCTTTTTGTGTAACAGGTTAGTGGTATACGGAGGAACTTATTCCTCGTTCAACACATAGATAAACCAAGCAGCAGAAAACAACACCACATTCTTGATAATGTATTGACCGGTCAGCGTCAAAGCAAAAAAGGACTGCCAGGTTTCTTCCAGTAAAAATAATACGGGAAGAAAAGTCGTAAACAAATGCCCTATCATCACCCAAAATGCGATTTTAGTCAAACGAGGAGACAACCATAACATTCCGATTGCACACTCCGCTATTCCTAAAATCAACAGAAACGTCTGAATACCCATAAAAGGCTCTAACGTAATATTGAAAAGCTTAGTCACCAACCCTTCAGCAGGAGAAGTACCTATCACTTTCAAGAATCCAAACCAAATATATACCACCGCAATCATCACACGATTCAACCAAGCGGCCGTTAAGAGAGCTTGGAGGCGTGTTTTGCTAATTGTTACCATTTCATAAAAGTATTTAATGAGGTTAAATCAAAAAATGACAATGATCAGAAACGATGTGTCACCGTCGCTGAAATGAAATAGTCTGCAAAAGCTGCATCCCCGTGTTTGTTATTCACCCAATCACTAGCGCTCTTAATGCGATTACGCTGAGTGGCGACAGGAACCGAGACAAAAAAAGTATTCTTCACTGTCGAATAACTGATACCAGGTTCGATCGAGAAGATATAACCTGGACGGCGGAAACCATCAGAACCTCCGATTAAATCATAAGCTGGAACACCTTCGATACGAGCACCCAGAGTTGCACCAATACCTGCTTTGGGAGCCAAAGCATAATTCAAACCTACACGACCTGCGTATTGATCTGCCACCGACATATAGCGAACCATTTCATCAGTTACCACTTTGTCTGGTGCCACATTCGCAGCATCATTCACATTCCTAGGATTCGACATATAGAATCCATTATAGTAAAGAGATGTACGACTGAACAATTGCTGGTAACCTTGAATCTCCAAGTTAATTCCAACACCGCCATCGCCTAATTGAATCGACTGATCTACAGGCTTTTCAATCGTATAATCTGAACCATCACCTGCTCTTCTATGGAATTTATCCATCGCTTTCGAATCACCCGTAGGCAATTTCAGACCAAGACCTACCGAGAAGTTCCCTTTCATATGTTTCAACGGATCCAATACCCAGTAAGAAGCCGTCAGACGGGCATCTCCGATACCATTCGCCATTGTACCAAAACGCTTTTGAGCTGGATTTACATTCAATGCATTTCCATAATGCTCATAAAGAGAGGTTCTGTAATTAAAATTCAATGGTAAGTTAACCGCTAACAAAAGACGATCTGTTACTGAATAGCTTACCCCTAAATCAAAACTTTGGGAATCATTAATCACATTGGTACCTGCCGCTTCACGTGCTGGCTGGTAATCAGCCCCTACATAATGTTTATAAGAATGTAGACTTCTAAAGCCTAAAGAAACTTGCCATTGGCCTGGATGCATCATCGCATTCGAGTTTGCACCCGTACCCACCGAACAGCTCATATGACGAACCGCTACACAACCTTGACCGAAAGAACTAGACGTAAATACTCCTACACATAGGAGTGCGAATAAAATATTTTTCATTTGCTTAATTTTTAAAATAATACACGATTACATAGGACAGTTTTGTCTTATGTAAAAAATAGAATCAAAAAAAATTAAGCTTGCCGGGGCGGCGAGAAAAAATCAGACGAGAAGTCTTTTGTAGATAAAATAGAATGAATGGGTGCCTCAATCGAAGCAGGCCATTCCAAAATATAAAGAACCCAGCCAGACGACTGAGCACAATATTCTTTCACTAGGGTATTAATTAATTTCGTTTTAGCTGGAGTAGAACCAGGCTCATCGGTTAAGTGTTCGTTTACCTGCTCCGCTAAATTAAAGAAGTTTTCTCGAGCATTTCGGTCTTTCACCATCACCGTTACTAAGGTGTCATTTTCCACCTTACGCTCCTTCATTTCGTAGAATTCATCACCTTGGCGAACAGAACCCTCTACCTCTTCTGAAGATACCCAATCCGTTTG
>CAILUB010000140.1 GCA_903837305.1 uncultured Cytophagaceae bacterium | reverse complement strand
TATGGCTGGATGTCACGCCACCGCTTAATTGACGGTAGATATCAATGTCATCTGGATCGATCACGTCTTGAATACGCACCTCAGCGGTTACCGATTGTGAACATTCATTGATACCGCCCGTTCCCGCGATGTGCGAGTGTTCGTCGATGATACCCGCCGTTACGTGTTTACCCGTTCCGTCGATGACGCGCGCCGACGGATCTTTCAATCCTTTACCGATCGCCGCGATTTTACCGTTCTTTAAAAGTACATCGTTGTTCTTTAAAACGCCGGATTTTTCATTCGTCCAAACCGTAGCGTTCTTGATCAAGATGGTTTCCGATGTCGCCGGCTTAGGCGTTCCGTATCCTGCAAATGGATAGATGACAGAGCCTAATTCTAGTTTATCTTCTTTTCTACCACTTCTTTTAGCTAGCGTGTCGGCTGCTGCGGACGCGCTTGCTTTCCAAGAAACCCATTCTCCGTTCGCTAATTGGCCCGTACCTGTGAAGGTTGCGTCAGCGAATGTTCCGCTTAAGCGAGTGCGCTTGCCTTTGTCAACTTTTGAAGCGAAGCTAAGGTTGATTAAAGATTCTTTTTGGGAGAAATCAACAGATGTCGTGTCTTTTCCCAAAATCTGTACTTTATAGCCTCCTGGCTCGCCAGAGATGCTTAAGGTAGCCGATGTCGACCCTAAAGTAAGGGCGTATTTCCCAGCTATTGAACTCCATTGCTCTTTCGCAATCGGGTAGGCGTCGCCTTGTACCCAGTTCTCAATAATGCTTGTTTTATCAGCGAAAACCGGACCATTGGTGATCACGAAATTGGCTAATTTACCTGCATCTAGGCTTCCGACTAGATCAGACACTCCTAAAATAGCGGCCGGATTCGTCGTCAATGCCTCTAAGGCTTTTTGCTCACTTAAACCGTATTGAATCGCTTTGCGAACGTTCGCAAGGAAACTAGTCACATCTTTCAACCCATGAGTTGTTAGCGCAAAAGTTAAACCTGCCTTTTCAAAAGTTGCCGGATTCGTAGGCGCTAATTCCCAGTGCTTCATATCCGCCACGTTTACAAAACGCGCGTCTGTCGGATCTTCTAAATCCATCGCAACCGGGAAGTCCAAAGGCAAAATGAATTTCGCATTTGTCGCTTTCATTTCATCCATGCGCTGGTATTCGTTACCGCTCGCTTTGATGATGTATTGAACGCCAAACTCGTCCCCGATTTTGTCTGCACGTAATACAGACCACTTATCGGTTACCTCGAAGATTTGAGGAAGGCCTTGGATCTCATTAAAGGACGCCAAAGATAAATTCGTTCCCTCTTTCGCCGGCTTCGATTTGTACCAAGCGGCGTCTAAGAAGTTTTGGCGTAAAAGCGCAATCGAACCCATTAAAGAGCCCGGATAATCCTGCGTAGACGACCCCTTATTAAAGGAATAATGTGCCGATGCTTTTTCTTTAAGAATCACTAGGTTTTCTTTTTGCTTTGCTAAGCTTACGAAAACACCGGTTCCGCGGGAGATGCCGTCCATTTGGTGCGTTAATACCGTGCCAAAGCCAAGCTTGCGCAAATCCTTCGCCTTCGAATCATTCACCTCGAACACTTTCGCGTGAGAAAGCTCCGATTTAATGGCCTGATTCCAAGAATAAGGGCCTTTTGTGTTCGAAATCATTTGGGATGGGGAGCGGAAACCGCCACCGCCTGCAGCGACTGCTGACATACCATAATCGGTATAGGCATCGATGAAGGACGGGTAAATGTACTTGCCGCCACAATCGATAACTATCGCATCTTTAGGAACCGTAACGGCAC
>CAILUB010000139.1 GCA_903837305.1 uncultured Cytophagaceae bacterium | reverse complement strand
TAAATCAACACAATTAAATGATTCTCTTCAAGTGGTGGTAGGCACTTACGGTCATAAAAATACCATTGGATCCGGAAGAGGACCTAGTTCACAAGGTTTATATTTTTCTTCTTATTTAGATGGTGAACCTCAAGAAGAAAAATTCCACAGCTTCACTCAATTCAATAATTTTTTCAATTTTTTAGGGGAAAAGCAGAGAAATAAACAGGAGAAAAAAATTAAAACAAAAGAAAATAAAGGCGAAGAACTTCGATTAGATTATCGCTTATTAATGCATGAGATCATTAAAAAGGGAGATCATTACATCATAGTAGCTGAAGCGTTTTATCCAGACTATAAATATGCTAATTATTCGCCATTCGGTGGTAACATGTTAGGAGGGGGATTATTTTCACCTTGGAATATGCTGTATAATCCCTATAGATGGGGATATGGTAATTATGGCCTATATTCTCCATTCTCTAGCTATTATAGTCCATGGGGATATAGAGGTTTTAATTCGTACAGTAATTCACAGCAATTTGATGGATGGATTTATACGCATGCCGTGATTGCAGAAATAGATGAAAAAGGTAATTTAGTATGGGATCATTCTATTGATTTAAATGATATTAAAGAAGATAAATTGATCCAAAAGATAAAAACATCGCTACATGGAGACATTCTTACTTTATCGTACCAAAGAGGTAATTATATCATTTCTAAATATATAACTGCACAAGGTCAGTCTGGAGAGGAAAAGATTCAAGAATTAAGTTCACAAAATGAAGGAGATAAAATTCGCCGTCAAGAAAAATCAGATTTAAACTTCTGGTTTGGCAACAATTTTCTAGCTTCTGGTAATCAAACAATTAACAATTCAGAGGAAGGAAGACGTTCTGTTTATTTCCTAACTAAAATCCCATTGAACCCCTAAAAATTGAAAAATTCAGCTTCTATTGCCATTGAGACACCCGCATTTTGGGGTAAAAACTACGAATTAATTGACTCCGGTGGATTCGAAAAACTCGAGCAATTTGGTGAATTTGTAGTAAGACGTCCAGAGCCTCAGGCAGTTTGGCAAAAATCACTGTCAGAAGAATTCTGGGCTAGCAAGGCGAATGCCTATTTCAAAAAAGAAAAAGGAAGCAATGAGCGTGGTGTTTGGGAGGTAAAAAAGGGGGTGCCTGATAAATGGTTCATGCCGTATCAATCAGAGACTTTAGATTTGAGTTTTAAGATTTCCTTGTCATCCTTTAAACACGTAGGTATATTTCCTGAGCAAGCGTCGAACTGGGAATTTTTAGCAAAAAACATTCCTTTGTTAAAAACACCGAAGCCTAAAATCCTAAACTTATTCGCCTATACAGGCGGTGCGAGCTTAGCTTGTAAGCAGGTGGGCGCTGATGTCACACACGTGGATTCTGTAAAACCCGTTTTATCTTGGGCAAGAGAGAATATGGAAGTGTCTAAGCTTGATAACATCCGTTGGATGGCAGAAGATGCGCTTAAATTCGTGAAACGTGAAGCGAGACGCGGTAATTTTTACCAAGGTATCCTATTGGATCCTCCAGCCTATGGTCGGGGTCCTGAAGGGGAAAAATGGGTATTAGAAGAGCAAATCGATGATATGTTACGTTCTGTGAAGGAGATATTAGATCCGAAAGAACACATTCTTTTAACAAATGTCTATTCCTTAGGCTTCTCAACCCTAGTGGTAGAAAACTTGATGAAAGGTATTTTCAATGTGCCAGAAAAGGCAGAGTCAGGAGAGATATTTTTAAACGATGAATACGATAAAAAACTCCCCTTAGGAGTTTTTTATCGCTATATATATCAATCTTAGTTCTTCGGATAAATCACACCTTTAGCAGCTAAAAGCGTATTTTTCATCAAGGAAACGATGGTCATTGGACCTACACCTTTAGGTACAGGCGTGATGTAGGAACATTTAGGAGCTACATTATCGAAATCCACATCGCCCTTTAATGCATAGCCTGATTTCTTCGTCGCATCTTCCACGCGTGTTAAACCTACATCAATAACAACGGCACCTGGTTTAATGTGGGCAGACTTAATAAACTCTGGTATACCCAATGCCGCAATAACAATATCCCCTTGAGAACAAATTTCTGCTAAATTAGTAGTTCTAGAATGCGTTAAGGTAACCGTGCAGTTACCCACCGGGTGATTGCGCTGCATTAAGATGGACATGGGCAAGCCCACGATTTGGGAACGACCTACTATAACGCAATGCTTTCCAGCGGTTTCAATCTTGTAATAAGCTAATAAATCTAACACTCCTTGCGGTGTGGCAGAAATGTATGCCGGCAATCCTTTAGCCATACGACCAATATTGATGGGGTGGAAACCATCGACGTCTTTAGACGGATGAATCGTTTCCATTACTTTATCTGGATTAATGTGCTTTGGAAGTGGTAATTGAACGATTAAGCCATCCATATCCGGATTGTCATTCACTTTTTGTACTTCCGCTAACAAATCAGCTTCAGAGATCGAAGGATCAAAACGTAACAGGGTAGAGGCAAAGCCTAATTCCTCACACGATTTTACTTTATTCGCTACATAGGTCTCAGATGCGCCATTATTTCCTACGAGGATGGCCACTAAATGAGGAGCTTTTTGGCCCGCTGCAACCATTTGTTTTACCTCTTCACCGATCGCGACTTTCATCGTTTCGGCCACCATCTTTCCATCGATAATCTGACTCATATGCTTATTTTTTACGTGCTTTTTTAGGGGCTGGAGCTGCGTCGCCTAAGGCTAAACACTCCTCTAAGGTTAAATCAGCTGGTTCCGTTCCTTTCGGAATTTTAACGTTACGTTTCCCGATTTGGATATAAGGGCCATACATTCCGTTCACTACCTTAACAGACTCATTCTCTGCAAATTCCTTAATGAATTTATTCGCTTCCACTTTACGCTTCGCCTCGATTAACTCGATGGCGCGTGCTTGATCAATCGTGGCTAAATTATCCGTTTTAGCTAAGGAATAATACTTTCCATTATGCTTTACATAGGGACCAAAACGCCCTTTACCGGTCTCAATCAAGGAATCTTCAAAATACCCTAATCCACCTGCTTCCGCATCTTTCAAGGCTTGTGCAATCACAGCGATCGCTTCATCCATTTCAATGGTAAACGGATCATGTGAATCTGGCAAACTAGTAAATTTACCATCAAATTTAATGTATGGGCCTAATTTTCCCGCACCGATAATTACTGGCATATCGTTGTGAATACCTACTTCGCGAGGTAATTTAGGGCGTTCTAATAAGGCCAAAGCTTCTTCAAAAGTCAATGTACTAACTGCTTGTGTCTTCGTTAAATTTGCAAAGACTGGTTTTTCTTCCTCAGAAGATTCACCTAACTGTACAAATGGGCCAAATTTCCCTAAACGAACAGAAACTAATCGTCCGGTCTTCGGGTCTACTCCTAATTCACGTCCACCACCCACAGAACTGCGGTTGATAGACTTAGAATCTTCAATCGTTTGGTGGAAAGACTTGTAGAAGTTTTTCATCAAAACCGTCCACTCTAATTTACCTTTGGCGATGTTATCAAATTCATCCTCCATTTCCGCGGTAAACGTATAATCAACGACGTTTTCAAAGTTTTCGACCAAGAAATCCGTTACGAGCGTTCCGATGTGTGTAGGGAATAATTTTGACTTTTCCGTACCTACTGTTTCTGTCGCTTTCGTTCCCGAAATCTCATTATTTGAAAGTACCCAGGTTTGGAATTCACGTTCTCTACCTGGACGATCTTCTTTCACCACATAGGCACGCTTAATAATGGTAGAAATAGTAGGAGCATAGGTCGAAGGACGACCGATTCCCTTTTCTTCCAAAGCCTTCACTAAACTTGCCTCCGTATAACGCGGCGCAGCTCGAGTAAAACGCTCTTGGGCCTTCATTTCATCTAATGTCAACACTTGACCTATATTCAAAGGAGGCAACATATCTTTGTTTTCATCCTCCTCTTCGTCGTCTTTACCTTCTAAATAAGCCTTCAAGAAACCTTCAAAAGCGATCACCTCTCCTTGAGCTGATAACAACTCAGGGGTAGTGGAAATATCAATTAAAGCGGTCGTTCGCTCAATTAAGGCATCGGCCATTTGAGACGCAATCGCCCGCTTCCAAATTAATTCATACAAACGCTTCTCACGCGCATCACCTGTAATGCTGTGATTGGCAAAATCTGTCGGACGAATGGCTTCGTGAGCCTCTTGTGCGCTTTCTGATTTCGTTTTAAATTGACGGCTGTGGTGGAATTTCGCACCATATGCGGATTCAATTTCTGCCTTCGCTTTATCTCTAGCTTCTTGCGATAACATGGTAGAATCGGTACGCATATACGTTATGCGACCTGATTCATAGAGTTTTTGAGCGACAGACATGGTCGTAGCTACCGCAAAACCTAGTTTACGAGAAGCCTCTTGTTGTAAGGTAGACGTTGTAAATGGAGGTGCGGGTGATTTTTTCGCCGGTTTCGTTTCTAAGCTTTTAATGCTGAATGAAGCGCCTACACATTTTTTCAAAAAGTCTAGTGCATCATTTTCTTTGGCAAAAGCCTTCGATAATTCAGCTTTCAATACTTTTTTACCTGGTAAATCAAAATGAGCCACTACTTTAAAAGTAGCTACCGCCTCGTGATTTTCAATTTCACGCTCACGCTCTACAATCAAACGAACAGCTACAGATTGTACACGGCCGGCAGATAAACCTTTTTGTACTTTCGACCAAAGCACCGGTGACAATTCAAACCCAATCAAACGATCCATAATCCGACGTGCCTGCTGCGCATTCACTAAATCCATATCAATGGTACGTGGCTGCGTGATAGCTTGCAAAATGGCTGGCTTTGTAATTTCACGAAAAACAATGCGTTTCGCGTTATCTTTTAATCCTAATGCTTCCTTTAAGTGCCAAGAAATGGCTTCTCCCTCACGGTCGTCGTCCGTAGCTAACCAAACTTCTTCAGATGATTTCGCCAAGCTTTTTAACTCAGATATGACCTTAGTCTTATCCGCAGATACCACATAGGTAGGAGCGAAGTCGTTCTCCACATCAATGGCTTTGTCTCCTTTTAAAGGCAAATCGCGTACGTGACCAAAAGAAGACTTCACCACGAAATCCTTTCCCAAATATCCTTCTATGGTCTTCGCTTTCGCAGGAGACTCAACGATGACTAAATTTTTTGCCATTATGCTGGTTAAAAAATGAAATTCTTAAAATGACCCCAAATATAAGGGCTCTAAATTTAA
The DNA here is from genome assembly GCA_903837305.1 of uncultured Cytophagaceae bacterium. Classification (GTDB taxonomy): domain Bacteria; phylum Bacteroidota; class Bacteroidia; order Cytophagales; family Spirosomataceae; genus Aquirufa. The sequence continues at coordinate 971 of CAILUB010000139.1, read as the reverse complement.
CAAAGAGGCAAAATTCACCGAAAAGCAAAAAAAATTATTCCGGGATATTTCCGATTCGAATTCTTGAATTGATATTTATTCGAAATCCAATGTAACTAAATTGCCCATTAATGAAGTTAGCAATTGCCTCAAGTCGAAGGATTTTAAACACACCATCTAGTCCATAACCTATTTCATTATATACTAAATTTTGATTCTGTACATAATTAGTATTAGCAATCAAGACTTCCTTTACATACAGTTTTTTCATTCCTAATAAAGGCTTTAACCAAAGATTAGAAAACTGAAAAAAGCTTAATGCTTCTAAATAAGTTCCAGCTGTTGAATTAGCATAATGATTTACATTTAATCGTTGGTTAGAACCATTCGTTAAATTCTGATAATAACCCACTAGACGATGAGAAGCTAACATTTCACCAGCTTGAATTAAATTAAATGTTCCGTTATAATGCTTAAAATCAATAAAATAAGTGGGCTTATTACCGATAAAAGTACCTGCATTAATTAATAGGCCCATTTTAATCCAAGGATTAACTTCAATATTTTGCAAATAAGAAAGCTCAACTTGATTAAAATCAGTGGTAGATCCGTAGATATCTTTCCAACCAGCTCGGTATTTAGCCAAGATAAGGGGAGAAGAACCCCAATCAGTAACCCGGATATTTGCCCGATAACTTTGTGTTAAAAAAGGTCTAAAGCCTACTTGTAACTGAGTAATAAAGGATTTATGCGTTTCAAAACCCGCTTTATCGTATTCTCCATTAATCGGATTGTTGGGCTGATAATCTCGATTCAAAAAATTAATCCAATAATAATTTGTCGTATTATCCATCTGAGAACGATCTGAATATTCAATTAATGATTTTAAATAGAATCTTGCAGAAAAGCGTTTGGTTAAGCTGAATGAGGTAAAATTGGATCTATAGATCTTCATTTGGTTATTCTTAAGAACCCATAATATCGCTTGGATG
>CAILUB010000138.1 GCA_903837305.1 uncultured Cytophagaceae bacterium | reverse complement strand
CAAGCCATTCTAGCGGCTGTTTGTTCTGCTTTTTTCTTGGAGTAGCCTTTCCCTTCTGATATTTTCTCACCGTCCAATAGGACCAAAGCCGTAAATTCCCGGTTGTGGTGCTCGCCTTCTTGATCTAATTCAAAAGAGACCTTTTTACCTTCTTTTTGAGCCCACTCAATTAACATCGACTTAAAGTTCGGGTTATTTTGAACAACGGCTTCTAGATCAAAGTATTGTGTAAGAATCTTTTTGATGATGAAGTTTTGGGTAAAGGCAAAGCCTTTGTCTAGATAGACAGCCCCAATAAAGGCTTCTAATGCATCTCCGTACATCGAAGTGCGGGACATCGCGTTTTTGCGTTGTGCTTCGAATTCAATCACTTCCTCCAGACCTAACTTACGGCCAATCACGTTTAGGGATTCCCTGCTGACCATCCGAGAACGGATTTCTGTGAGGAACCCTTCGTCTTTGAAGGGGAATTTTTGGAACAAATACGTCGCCGTAATCATACCTAGCACAGAATCGCCTAAAAATTCGAGGCGTTCGTTTGACTCTTTGTAGTTTTCTGCCACACTCTCCTTCGAAGCGGAAGCGTGTAAAAAGGCTAGTCGATATAACGTTAAATTACTCGGACTAGCCCCAATAAGATGTGTAACCGATTTCTTTAAGAATTTCTCTCGTTCGTCTAGTCGAATCGGATCTAACCAGTTTAGGAGAGATTTTACGGCCATATTTGTCTTAAATTTTTCTGAAAATAACCGTCGCATTGTGACCACCGAAACCAAATCCGTTGCTCAATGCCACGTCAATTTTACGTGCTTTACCTACGTTTTCCGTCAAATCAATGCGTTGATCGATTTCTGGATCGCGGTTAAATACGTTGATGGTAGGAGGTACAAATTGATGTTGAATGGCCAAAACAGAAGCAACAGCCTCTACCGCACCCGCACCGCCTAATAGGTGACCTGTCATCGACTTAGTCGAAGAGATCGCAATTTTATAGGCGTGCTCACCGAAACAATCCACGATCGCTTTAATCTCTTGTGGATCACCAATCGGCGTAGATGTTCCGTGTGTATTCACGTAATCAACTTCTTCCGGTTTGATGTTGGCATCTTCTAAGGCATCAATCATCGACAATAAGGCGCCATATCCGTCTGGATGCGGAGCCGTAATGTGGTGTGCATCAGATGAGAAACCACCGCCGATTAATTCAGCGTATATTTTCGCGCCACGCGCTTTAGCGTGCTCGTATTCTTCTAAAATCAAGGCACCAGCTCCTTCACCTACCACGAAACCATCGCGATCTACGTCATAAGGACGTGAAGCCGTAGCTGGATCGTCATTACGGGTAGACATAGCGTGCATCGCAGTGAAACCACCTACCGATGCAATCGTCACTGGAGCCTCAGAACCACCCGTTACACATACGTTAATACGGCCTGTGCGGATATAGTTGAAAGCATCAATGATCGCATTGTTCGCAGAAGAACAAGCTGAAACAGTAACGTAGTTAGGACCACGGAATCCGTTGCGGATCGAAATTTGGCCTGATGATGAATCTGCAATCATCTTAGGGATAAAGAACGGATTGATTTTCGGGGTTCCATCTCCTTGTCCGAAATAGATCATCTCGTCTTCAAAAGTCTTCAAACCACCGATACCTGATCCCCAGATAACGCCTACTTTGTTTTTATTCAAGGTCTCCATGTCAAAATTCGCATCAGCAATGGCTTCATCAGCCGCCACTACAGCGTATTGTGTGAATGGATCCATTTTACGTGCTTCTTTAGCATTGATAAAATCTTCTACCTTGAAGTTCTTTAATTCACAAGCAAAACGAGTTCTGAATTTTTCCGCATCGAATTTCGTAATGGGCCCACAACCGCTAACGCCGTTTTTTAATCCATCCCAATATTCACTAACGGTGTTCCCGATGGGGGTTAGGGCGCCTAGTCCCGTGACAACTACTCGTTTTAACTCCATATTCTTGTTATTTATGAATCTGCTTAAAATAAAAAATGTCAATCAGTCAGAGAAATCCCATGGAAAAATCCACCTGATTACTGTTAACTAATTGACATAATTTTTATGGTTGCTTCGATTACTTTGCGTTCTCTTCCAAATAAGTAAGAGCTTGGCCTACTGTTTGGATGTTCTCCGCTTGATCATCTGGAATAGAGACAGAGAATTCTTTTTCGAATTCCATGATTAACTCAACTGTGTCT
>CAILUB010000137.1 GCA_903837305.1 uncultured Cytophagaceae bacterium | reverse complement strand
ATTCAGATTTATCAAATGGTAAAGGGCTAGTTATTTATACTACTCAAACCTACAATCAAATTTCAAATAACGACAAAGATGCCGGACTTTCGGTTCGGTGCATTCAAGATTAAATGAGACTGCTATTCTTTTGTTTATTGTTTTTATCATTCCAAAGCTATAGCCAAGCTTCTAATGACATGTTTCCTGTTTTTGATAACAATAAGGCGCGCTATATTTCTCTTGAAAATGCATTAAATCGAATACGCGAATTAAAATCTATTTCGCCCATAAAGTATGGAGAAGCAGTGGATTATTATTTCATAAAATTCATTCAAAGAGGTAAAAATAATTTAATTAAAAAACTAGAAGAATTTAGCTTGGACCCTTCATGTCCAGCAAAAAATAAAGTAAAAATAAATGAACTAATTCAGCGCACTCAAACAGTGCAAATAGGTGAAAAAGCACCGGATTTTAAAGTAGAGGATTTCAGACTATCTAATTTTAAAACAGAAAAATCCAGTATTTTACTACTTTTTTACAGCCCATCTTGTTTCCATTGCACAGAATTGTTAATCGATTTAATACCCTATTCGGAAAAAGAAAACTTACCCGTTTTAGCATTACAGATAGATGAAGAAATCAATCCATTTGTATTTCCTAAAAATTGGAAAAGTGTAAAAGCAAATGCAGAAATACGCAAAATCTATGGGGTAATCTCAACACCTAGTCTATTTTTACTGAACTCAAAAAGCAGGAGAATTAGTGCAATTCCTGAAAACTTGTCTGAAATAAAGAAGTCCGAACATCTTTTTTGAATAAATTGACTTTTATCATTCTAAAATGTTTCTTTTTTTGGGTAATTTACGAAATGAAACAACTAGTCCTTTTTGCTGTAGGAATCTTACTTTTTTCTTGTGGAAAGAAACAAGAAACGAGTCTTCCAACTGTTGGCCCCATCACAGAATCCATTTATGCGTCTGGCGTTTTAAAGACGGCTGATCAATACCAAGCATTTGTAACGGTAAATGGGATCATTAATAATCTATTAGTCCAAGAGGGTGATTCCGTTCACATCGGAAGTCCTTTATTAACCATTACGAATGAAACGCAGCAATTTAGTGCAGAAAATGCTGCATTAGCAGCAAATTTCAATGACTTTTCTGCTAATCAAGGTAAATTAGATGAAGCTAAACTGTTAATCGAAACGGCTAAGAATAAGTATCGTGTTGATTCTTCTCTTTATAATCGCCAAAAAAACCTTTGGAATCAGCAAATCGGAACCAAAGTAGATTTTGAACTTAAAGAGTTAGCTTTTCAGACTTCAAAGTCAAACTATTTATCAGCCATCCAGAAATACAAGGATTTAAAAAGAGCACTCGAATTCAGCTCTTCACAAGCCAAGAAAAACCTACAAATTTCGACAAATCAGGCACAAGATTTCACATTGAAATCTAAAACAAATGGTATTGTTTACAGCCTATTAAAATCAAAAGGAGAAATTGTAAGCCCTCAAACACCGATTGCCATCATTGGTAATTTCAAAGATTTCATTTTGGAATTACAAGTAGATGAAAACGATATATTGAGAGTCCAAAAAGGTCAAAAAGTGCTTGTGACTTTAGACAGCTATAAAAAGCAAGTATTCGAAGCAAAAGTCACTAAGCTCTCAGAAATAATGAACGAGAGAAGTAAGACCTTTTTAGTGGAAGCAAAATTTACAAAAGCCCCGCCTAAATTATTTCCAAATATCACTTTTGAGGCAAACATCTTGTTAAGTCAAAAAGAAAAGGTGATTTTAATTCCAAGAAATTACCTAAAAAATGATTCGATTGTCACTTTGGCTAATGGCGATGAAAAGGTAGTTAGGGTAGGATTAAAAGATTTCCAAAAAGCAGAGATTATCTCCGGATTAACAGCAGCTGATGAGATCATAAAGCCGAAATAATGAAATTCAAACTCGTTTATCAAGTTGCTTTCTCCTTATTAATTGCGCGTTGGAAACAAACGCTAGTGGCAGCCATAGGTGTTACGATCAGTATTACTATGTTTGTTACCGTCCTAAGTTTTATGTCTGGACTCAATGATATGTTAGATGGATTAATTACCAATCGTACAGCTCACGTAAGAATTTATAAAGAGATTCAGATATCAGATAAACAACCGGCGGATTATCTAAACCCACAAGGCCACAATTTCGTTTCCTCCATCAAACCTAAAAATGAGTTACTCGGGATCAATAATAGCAAGACGATTATTGAATCCATTAAGAAAGATGACCGCGTTTTAGGAGTAGCACCTAAAATAAATGCTCAAGTATTTTATAACGTAGGAGCAGTTGATTTGACAGGGGCTATTTTTGGTATTGATCCAGTGGAAGAAAATAGATTATTCAAGTTTAGTGATTATGTGACAGCAGGAAACTATATCGACCTTAAAAATATTCCAAATAGTATCGTTTTAGGAAAAGGAGTGGCCACTAAAATGATGGCTAATGTAGGTGATGTGATTCAAATAACTACTAGCAAAGGAGATCAAGTGGCACTCAGAGTGGTAGGTGTATTTCAATCCGGGATTCAAGATTTAGATAATGTCCAAAGTTATTGTTCACTTTCTACTACACAAAAAATACTGGGACAGCCGAGTAATTATATCACCGACATTCAGGTAAAACTTAAAGACATTTTATGGGCTCCTGAAGTAGCTAAGGAATACCGGAAAATTTACGAATTGAATGCGGTGGATATTCAGACCGCCAATTCTCAATTTGAAACCGGAAGCTCCGTGAGAACACTCATCTCCTACGCCGTAGGAATTACACTTTTATTAGTGGCTGGATTCGGTATATATAATATTTTAAATATGATGATCTATGAAAAAATGGATTCTATTGCCATATTAAAAGCAGTGGGATTTTCAGGAAAAGATGTGAATAAAATATTTATATCGATCGCTTTAAGTATTGGAATTTTTGGCGGAATAATGGGTTTACTAATGGGCTTTGGCTTATCATCACTCATCGACCAAATTCCTTTCAATACAGAATCTCTTCCTACGATTAAAACCTACCCCATTAACTATAATCCTAGATTCTACTTAATTGGGGGCACATTTGCCATAGTAACTACCTATTTCGCCGGTTTTTTCCCTTCCAGAAAAGCGAGTGGAATTGATCCTGTCATCATAATCAGAGGTAAATAATATGAACAAGGTAGTTTTAGAGGCAAAAGAAATCACTAAATACTTTCACGATCCCGTGACAGTAAAGATTTTAGATAAAGTAAGTTTCCAGCTAGAACAAAGTGAATTCGTATCCGTCATAGGCCGTTCTGGCTGTGGCAAATCTACCTTGCTTTACATCTTATCCACCATGGATACAGATTATGAAGGTGATCTACTAATTGACGGCATATCAATGCGTGACAAAAAAGAAGGAGAACTTGCCATTGTTCGAAACGAAAAAATTGGATTTGTTTTTCAATTCCATTACTTACTGAACGAATTCTCAGTTCTTCGTAATGTGATGCTACCTGGGCTGAAACTAGGTCAATTTTCTGAAAAAGAAATCGAGCATAGGGCCTACGAAAAATTAAAAATATTAGGCATAGAGAATGAAGCCCTAAAAGATCCTAATCAATTATCAGGAGGTCAAAAACAACGCGTTGCCATAGCACGTGCCCTTATCAATGACCCCCTATTAATTATGGGAGATGAACCTACAGGAAACCTGGATAAAAAGAATTCCGAAATAGTCTTCAATATATTCCAAGAGCTCGCAGAAGAATACAAGCAAACTCTGCTAATTGTTACTCACGATAATGAATTCGCTGCTAGAACGACCCGAATCATCGAGATGGAAGACGGGCATATCAAATAAAAAAAGGAGCAAAGGGTCAGTAACCCTCGCTCCCTGCATTCATCTGTTCTATTATTATTTTTAGTGGTTAGGCGGTATCAAATTCGCTTAAACAATAGTAGGGATTTAAATTGATAGAAGAGAAAAAATTACCACCTGTATGTTCCATTTTCGAAAATCCGAACAAATCACTTAAAAATACACCCAACATAGGCTTATATATTGTTTTTCCTATCTGAGTAGGCAGAAGGAGATTCACCCACCAACTCCTTGAAATTCACAAAAAAGGTCGTCCTGGATTGAAAACCAGACTCT
>CAILUB010000136.1 GCA_903837305.1 uncultured Cytophagaceae bacterium | reverse complement strand
TGATTTACGCCCCATTCGTGTTTTCTTTGCGGTTCAGAATTGAAAATCAAATCTAATGAATTTCCCTCTTTTTGTCGCTAGGCGTATTCGGAAAACTCAGGACACCTCCTTTTCTAAGACGGTGACCTATGTGGGTATCGGGACGGTGGCCGTAGGAACGGCGATTATTCTGGTGTCATTTGCGATTCTTTTTGGCTTTAAATCAACAATTGAAGATAAGCTTACGAGCTTTTCTGGTGATGCACGCATCTCTCAAATCTCAGGTAATCATTCTTTTTCCGAAATCCCCTTGGTTCGCAACCGAACTTGGGAAGCACAAACGTTAAAGCGTCCGGAGATCGATCATATTCAGGCTCACATTCAGAGACCCGGTATTGTTGTAGGTAAAGATGGTTTGGCTGGAATCATAGTAAAAGGGATTGGTAAAGATCTTCCAGTCAAGCAACTTGAAAAAAACATTATCAGTGGATCTCCTATCATTAATGGCCCTCAAGAGATTATCCTGAGTAAAACTTTGGCAAAACAACTTAAGGTTAAAACGAATAACTCGCTGATCCTCTATTTTCTGAGCGCTCCTGAAAGACCGCGAAAAGTAAAAATAAAAGGCATCTATGAAACAGGGCTTGAAGAACTGGATAAATTAATTGTGTTAGCAGACCGTGACTGGGTTCAAAAAATGAACGGCTGGACGGCTGACTCCTTAGGCACCTATGAAATATTCTTTAAAGAAAAGCAAAATCTACAAGCGAAAACCAATGCAGTAGCCAAGACGATGCCGCCAGAATGGAGCATTAAACCCGTGACAGAGATCTATCCTGGGCTATTTGAATGGATGACTATGCTGGATAGAAACATCGTGATTTTCATTAGCCTCCTCTTCGTAGTAGCTTGCTTTAATCTGATTGCCACACTTTGGGTGCTCATTATGGAACGCGTACCTATGGTGGGACTTTTGAAATCGATGGGAGCCTCCGCTTCACAGATTCGCCGAATATTTTGGTGGAATGGCCTATTTATTTTGGTAAGAGGTTTAATCATCGGAAATGGCATTGCGTTTCTTTTCTGCTACCTTCAATATAGCTACCAACTGATACCGCTAGATCCAGAAAGTTACTTCATGAACAGCGTGCCTATCGAATGGGATGGGGCCACATGGGGAATTGTTAATGGACTTACGATTCTTTTAGTAAGCTTTATGATGAGCATTCCTACCCTGTTGATTACCAAAATAGAGCCTAATGAGGCCCTTAATTTCAAGAATTAATGCTCAAGAAACTTTTATTGCTACTTTTCTCCTTCTCAACCGTATATGCACAAGATAGCCTTCGCTATACCATTGATTTAACTAAATTACAGAACGATCGCCTAACGGTTGAAGTACAATTACCTGTAGGCGTAAAAGAGTTTTGTTTTCCTAAAATGGTACCGGGTACGTATGCGATCTATCATTTCGGAAGGTATGTAAGTAATCTGCAAGCCTTTGACCAGAATGGAAAGTCCCTACTTGTCGTTCGGAAGGACACGAATACTTTTTCTTTCAAAAATGCCTCCTCTCTAAGCTATGAGGTAGATGATACCTGGGATAGTCCAGAGATTAAAGGAACGTATATTTTCGAGCCTGCGGGTACTAATTTTCAAAAAGATACCTTATTTGCCCTCAATACGCATGCATTACTAGGCTACATTAAAGGGCGAGAGCAAATCCCTGTTTCATTGCAATTGAAAACTTCGAAAGGATTAGTTGCCTCCTCCTCTATCATGTCAAAGGATGGAAAATATATAGCCTCCTCCTACCAAAAATTAACCGACGCACCCATCCTAGTGGCACCAGCCGATACGGTTCATTTGCGAGTGGCAAATGCTGACATTTTGATTTCTGTCTATTCCCCTAATAAAAAAATAAAGGCTTCAGAGGTAGCTGAGCAACTAACACCTTTATTGAAAGCTCAATTAAACTACCTAGGGGGAACTTTCCCCGTTGAAAATTATGCCTTCCTCATCGTCATGTCAGCTCATTTGAAAAATGGTAGTTATGGCGCCTTAGAACACGCTCAATCCTCTTTCTATTATTTACCCGAAGACTCCATCAAGGTCATGGGTCCCGTCATTCAAGATGTGAGCGCACACGAATTTTTCCACATTCAAACCCCGCTAAATCTTCATTCAAAAGAGATTGGTTCCTTTGATTTCCAAAATCCACAGATGTCGAAGCACCTTTGGTTGTATGAGGGCTTAACTGAATATGCCGCTCAGCATATGCAGCTTCAAGGAGGCCTGATTAGTCTACCTGCATTTCTTGAGCGAATGACAGAGAAATACCGAACGAGCCATTTTAGCTTTGATAACTCCATTCCATTTACAAAGATGAGTAAAGGGGTTTTGGCAAAATACAAAGAGGAATATGGCAATGTATACCAAAAAGGAGCCCTTATTGGTCTTTGTCTTGATTTATACCTTCGTAATGAAACCAAGGGTCGCTATGGAACCCAGCAACTCATCCGCGACTTATCAGCTCGATTTGGCCCAGAAAAATCCTTCAACGATGATGATTTATTCCAACTCATATCAGAGACAACTAAAGTGAAAGGAATTAAAAAGTTTTTAGCCCTTTATGTCAGTGGAAGTAAAGATTTACCTCTAAAGGAGCTATTACCCACGATCGGATGTGAATTACGAAGTTCAGATGGCAAGAAAGAAAAGGAGGCGATTCTAGAGGCGATGAAACAAGAATTGAAGGAAATAAAAAATCCAAGCCCCTCCCAATTAGATTTGAGAAAAGCTTGGATATATAATTAAACGGTTTGTGCTTCCACCACTGCAATCGCGACCATATTCACAATCTCGCGAACGGATGCCCCTAATTGCAAAACGTGCACCGGTTTACGCAAGCCTAATAAGATAGGCCCGATGTATTCAATATCTGCCGCTTCCTTTAACAAGTTATAGGCAATATTCGCTGAAGAAAGATTAGGGAAAATTAGCGTATTCGCTGTATCGTTTCCTAAAGTAGCGAATGGATAATTTTGTTGTCTTAATTCCTTATCAAAAGCTAGGTGAGCCTGCATCTCCCCTTCAATCATCCACGTTGGATGTTTTTCTTTCAGAATTTGCGTAGCTGCTCGCATTTTCAAAGCATCTTCCCCATCAGCAGAACCAAAATTCGAATAAGAAAGCATCGCTATCTTTGACTTTAAATTAAAGCGTTCTACCGCTTCCGAGGTCAATTCTGTAATCTCGACAATATCAGCTACAGAAGGCGAGAAGTTAATGGTTGTATCCGAGAAGAATAGTGGCCCTTGCTTACTCAGTAACAGGTACATACCCGCTACCTTAGTAACTCCAGGTTTTTTACCGATGATTTGTAAGGCGGGACGAATCGCATCTGGGTAGTTCTTCGTCAATCCAGAAATAACCCCATCTGCGCGATTCGTCTCTAACATCATCGCTGCGAAGTAATTACTCTTTCTAACCTGCTTCTCCGCCTCCCACTTCGTGAAACCGCGACGCTTTCGTTTCTCATAGAATAGTTCTGCAAATTCAGCTAATAAGCCCGCATTGTCTGGGTGTTTGAAATCAAAGATCTCAATATCCCCTAAGTCAATGTGGTGCTCTTCACAGATAGCATCAATATTCGCCTTACGCCCTAATAAAATCGGCTTTGCGATACCTTCGTCTAATACTTCGCGCACAGCCTTCAATACTTTCAAGTTCTCTGCCTCTGCGAACACAATTCGCTTCGGTTTCGACTTAGCACGTTTAAGAATGAACTTCATCACCTGATTGTCTAAACCAAGGCGTTTCGCTAATTGGGTCTCATAGGCATCCCAATTCTTAATCGGCTTCGTGGCAACACCTGAATCCATCGCCGCTTTAGCAACTGCCATCGAGATGGTCGTTATCAAACGTGGATCTACAGGTTTAGGAATAATATATTCTGGGCCAAAGCTCAGCGATTTCTCATTATAGGCCAAATTCACAATATCAGGCACCGGTTTCTTGGCTAAGCATGCCAAAGCTTTCGCCGCCGCTAATTTCATCTCATCATTAATCTCTGAAGCACGTACGTCCAAGGCTCCTCTAAATATGAAAGGAAAGCCCAGTACGTTATTCACTTGATTCGGAAAATCTGAACGACCTGTCGCCATAATCAAATCCTCTCTCACCGCCTTGGCCTCATCATAACCAATCTCAGGAATGGGATTCGCCATCGCAAATACTATTGGATTCGCAGCCATTGTGGCTATCATCTCTGGCTTCAAGATTCCTCCTACCGAAAGACCCAGAAAAACATCCGCTCCCTTCATCGCCTCAGCTAATGAAGTATTTCTTCCCGCCTTACCCGCTAATGGAGCTAAGTAGCGATTCAAATCCGGACGATCCGCAGAAACTAATCCATCCTTATCGAAAATAGTGAAGTTCTCGATGCGCGCACCGAGCTTTAAATACAATTTAATGCAAGAAATAGCCGCAGCACCTGCGCCTGAAATCACAAATCTTGTATTCTCGATTTTTTTATCAACTATCTCCAAGGCATTTAGTAGCGCTGCAGACGAAATAATCGCCGTGCCGTGCTGATCATCGTGCATGATGGGAATCTTCAAACGCGCTTTCAATTTCTCTTCGATCTCAAAGCATTCCGGGGATTTAATATCCTCTAGGTTGATACCGCCAAAGGTCGGCTCCAAGCGAGCCACCGTATCCACAAAATCATCTGGATCCGTCACCGCTAATTCAATATCAAATACATCAATGTCAGAGAATACTTTGAAAAGGACTCCTTTTCCCTCCATCACGGGCTTGCTAGCCTCTGGACCTATATTACCTAAACCTAAAACGGCAGTACCGTTGGAGATGACACCGACTAGGTTTCCTTTGGCCGTGTAATCGTATACTTTCTCTACATTATTCGCAATTTCTAAACAAGGCTCAGCCACACCTGGCGAATAAGCTAACGATAAATCGCGCTGAGTTGCGGTCGATTTCGTGGGTTTTACCTCAATTTTTCCGGGTTTCCCTCCTGCATGATACTCGAGCGCATCTTCCCTTAAAATGGATGAAATAGACATATATATTTAATTTGTTGATTGTTCTGATTGAAATTCTCCTTCATGCTTCGCTAGCCAAACCGTTGCCACTCCATTTCCAATGAAATTCGTGATCGCTCTTGCCTCCGACATAAATCGATCTACACCTAATAATAGGGCCAAACCTTCCACTGGAATCACCTGCAGCGCACTTAAGGTAGATGCTAACACCACGAATCCACTTCCTGTTACACCAGCCGCTCCTTTGGAGGTTACCATTAAGATCCCTACGATGGTCAACATCTGCTCCCAGGATAATTGTACACCATAGACTTGGGCTAAAAACAAGGTCGCCATGGATAAATAAATACTCGTCCCATCCAAGTTAAATGAATAACCCGCCGGCACCACTAGTCCCACCACTGACTTCGAACAGCCCATTTTCTCCAGCTTATGCATCAAAGAAGGCAAGGCGGCCTCAGACGAAGAGGTACCTAAAACGATTAATAATTCCTGTTTAATATAGCCCAAAAAAGCCCAGATACGCTCTCCACAGCTTCGCATAATAAAACCAAGTACCACAAATACAAAGACACCCATGGTTACATATACCGTCAGCATCAACTTCGCTAAGGGAAGCAACGAATGAATTCCAAATTTACCAATGGTGAATGCCATCCCACCTAAAGCCCCGAGAGGAGCTAAATACATCACGACTTTTAAGCCTTTAAACACCCAATGCGAAGCCTGTTGCATACCAGCAATCATTCTCGCCTTTCCACGCACATAATTCAAAAAGATTCCAAAGAAAATCGAGAACCCTAATACCTGTACGGTAAAGTTCTCTTTCAAAAAGCCCATCCAAGAGAATCCTGCTGCTTTTTGAGTATATTTAGAAATATCCCCACCTGCAATATCGTCTCTGATAACTCCAATTCCCGGTTCGATTAGTGTAGATACAGCTAATCCAATCAATAAGGCAATCGTAGTCACAACTTCAAAATACAGCAGTGCCTTTCCACCAACACGACCCACCTTTTTCAAGTTACCCATATTCACGATCCCTAAACTGATCGTTAAAAAGATAATGGGGTTGATAAATAGTTTAACCAAACTAATAAATACTCCACTAAAAACTTCACTAAGCGTAGGTCCAAAACTCAAATCAACACCCAATAGATTATAGGTAAACTTAGATTCAAGTACCTTTAACAAGGCTAATTCAGGCGAATAATGACCCACTAAAACGCCCACTAAAATGGACAATAATACCCAAAAAGTGAGGTTCTGTAAAATAGTTTGGCTCTTCATTCGTTTAGTTTAGGTTAATTGACAAATGTAAGAATTATTAAGAAAAATCATTGCTTGTGTTTCTGCCTATATTTCCCGAATTTTGTAGGCTCATTCCCATTCGATAAATATTCCAATGTCAGAAAAAATTAAATGCCTAATTATCGGTTCTGGCCCAGCCGGATACACTGCAGCCATTTATGCGTCCCGTGCAGGATTACATCCTATCATGTACCAAGGTGGACAACCAGGTGGTCAATTAACCACGACGACAGAAGTAGATAATTTTCCAGGCTACCCGAACGGAATTGATGGGCCGGCCATGATGGTGGATTTAGAGAATCAGGCAAAGCGTTTTGGGACAGATGTACGTTATGGCATGGCCACTAAAGTAGATTTCAGCTCCTCTCCTAAGAAGGTTTGGATCGATGAAACTACAGAGATCGAAGCCGATGCGGTCATTATCGCTACCGGCGCAAGTGCAAAATGGTTAGGATTAGAAGGGGAGACAACATTCAACGGACTAGGCGTTTCAGCTTGTGCGGTTTGTGATGGATTCTTCTACCGCAACCAAATAGTTGCAGTCGTGGGCGCAGGAGACACTGCCGCTGAAGAAGCGAGTTATTTAGCGAATTTATGTACCAAAGTGCACTTAATCGTTCGCCGTGGCGAAATGCGAGCTTCATTGATCATGCAAGAGCGCGTAAAAAATAACCCGAAGATTGAGATCCATTGGAACTCAGAGACTGAAGAAATCTTAGGTGATGCAAACGGGGTAACCGGCATACGCATCGTAAATAATGTGACGAAAGCGAAAGAAGAAATTGCATTAACTGGTTTCTTCGTTGCGATTGGACACCAACCCAATACCGCGATCTTTAAAGGCACTTTAGAGATGGATCCTCAAGAATACTTAATTACAGAAAAAGGGAGTACGCGTACGAGCATAGAAGGCGTCTTCGCTTGCGGTGACGTGCAAGACACTATTTATCGCCAAGCAGTTACCGCAGCAGGTAGCGGTTGTATGGCGGCATTGGACGCGGAACGCTGGTTAGCCGCGAACAATTTACATTAATAGAAACATATGAGGTTAATCACCTATATTTTTGGATGTATTCTGTTGTTGTCAGGCTTTAGCTTGAAGGCGCAAGAGCGGAATTTATTCAAGAAAAAAACAGAAATCGAAGTCAAATCTAATTCTCAGCTTTTCCAAGAAAAGAACAAGAAGAAGGATGAACTGGATGAGCTTCCTCCTTTGCAATTTAGAAACGAAACGGAATCCATAGGGGTTACCGCTGGTTCTGAATTACAAGAAAGAAAGTTTGAGCCCATTAAAATGGTCAATGCAAGTATCAGTAATTTCGATACGACCTCTATCGACGAAGGCGAGAATTTAATTGTGGAAATAGAAGAAGAAGCGGCACCTGAAGGAACGGAGGATTTCGTTTCGGTGGCTTCCTATTTTGCAATTTGGGATACGAAAATTATTGATCCCTATGATATAGATGCTAAAGAATTTGACGAACCTGTCGACATCGAATTGTATAATACAGCAGCAGGTCGAAACTGGGCAGCACCTTTAGAGATTGTGAAACAAACGAGTCCATTTGGGCCACGCTGGGGTCGACTACATGCTGGGGTGGATTTAGACTTGGAAACGGGTTACCCCGTTTATTCCGTTTTCGATGGAATTGTTCGCGTAAGTCATTACGACCGATCTGGTTATGGAAATTATGTGTTAGTACGCCATTACAATGGATTTGAGACCTTATATGCTCACCTTGCTTCCCCAGGTGCAGAGCCCGGAACACTTGTAAAAGCGGGTGACCAAATCGGTGTAGGTGGAAGCACAGGACGCAGTACAGGTTCTCACTTACACTTTGAGACGCGCTACGAAGGTAATCCCATGAACCCGAAGAACGTGTACAACTTCAGCCCATTCGAACCCGTTTCTGATCACATTATCATCACGGCTAGATCTTTTGACATTCGTTCCCTATCCTTAAAAAACGAATATGGTTCTGTAGGGGACAAAGTTCGTTCGAGAACAAAGGCTTGGACCAAAGTTCGTCAAGGAGATACTTTAGGTGCCATCGCTAGAAGAACAGGGGTTTCGATTGCTAAATTGAAAAAATTAAATGGGATGAAAAACTCCTCGGTCATTCGAGCTGGTCGCCGTATCCGCATTCATTAATCGCTATGAAACTAGACATTCTCGTGATGGCTGCACATCCAGACGACGCAGAATTAAGCTGCGCTGGAACCATTTTGAAGCACATTGCTGCAGGTAAAAAAGTAGGTATCGTAGATTTCACCCGCGGAGAATTAGGTACCAGAGGAACCCCAGAAATTCGCCTACAAGAATCAGCTGACGCAACTCAGATTCTAGGATTACACGCTCGTGAAAACCTAGGCATCCGCGATGGATTCTTTCGTAATGATGAAGAAACTCAATTAAAGCTCATCGAAATCATTCGCAAATACCAACCAGAAGTGGTGCTGGCTAATGCTCTAGAAGACCGCCACCCCGACCATGGAAAAGGGGCACAATTAGCGATTGATTCTTGTTTCTTATCAGGTTTACGCCAAATTAAAACAGGCGATCTTCCTGCCTGGAGACCTAAACAAGTTTATCACTACATTCAAGACCGGTATTTAGAACCCGATTTCGTAATTGATATCACGTCTCACTGGGATCAAAAAGAAGCCGCTATCCGCGCATTCAAGAGTCAATTCTTTGACCCTTCATCTACGGAACCTTCTTCTTATATTTCTAGTCCTGACTTTTTGAACTTCATCCAAGCACGTGCCATGGAAATGGGACATAAGATTGGGGTGAAGTATGGGGAAGGGTTTCAGAAGCAAGGACCGTTGGAGGTGAAACTTTTAGATTAATCTGAGATTAGAGATTATAGAGTATAGAGTAGAGATGGGTACTCTGATGAATCTACACTCTCCTATCTATGCTCTCTTATCTCTTATCTATACTCTCCTATCTATACTCTTAAAGCGCCTGCGCCGCTTTTAAGGCGCTACCCGGTAACACTCCCAACCCTCTTTCTCCCTGGCATCATACACCACTCGGTCATGCAAACGAGAGGGTCTGCCTTGCCAAAATTCAAAATAATCGGGTACTAATCGGTAACCTCCCCAGTGGTCTGGTTTAGGAATCGTTTTGCCCTCGTATTGAGCAGCTAATTCAGTGTAGCGTTTTTCTAATATTTCGCGAGAAACTCGGGTGCTTTGTTCTGATACCCAGGCACCTAATTGTGATTCGCGCGGGCGGGAATGGAAATAAGTGGTAGAGAGTTCGGTAGAAAGTTTTTCGACGTGGCCTTCGATGCGGATTTGGCGCTCAAGTTCAACCCAGAAAAAGGTAATGGAAGCCTGTGATGTGAAAGCTAAATCTTGGCCTTTACGGGATTCATAATTAGTGAAAAAGCTAAATCCATGGTCCACCGTTTTTAATAAAACGATGCGACCAGATGGTCGACCTGATGCACTTAGCGTGCTTAAAAACATGGCGTTAGGCTCTGTAATCTGCGCAGATTGGGCTTCTTTAAACCAAGTAGCAAATTGAGCAAAAGGATCGGGATGTACGTGTTGTTCGTGCAATTCTCCTTTTTGGTAGTTTAAGCGCAGGTCAGCTAAGTTCATAATTTCGAGGATAAATTTATTATCT
>CAILUB010000135.1 GCA_903837305.1 uncultured Cytophagaceae bacterium | reverse complement strand
TTTAATAATATATTTTTTTCAGGTAGAAAAAATCAATTTCCTGCAGTTGATTTTCCTAGATCATATATAGAATCCACAGCAAATGTCATTAATTTTAACACCATTAGTTATTCAAATTCGAATGATTTTGAATTTAATTATGGTCCTAATAATTTAAAGAATAATAATTTTATTGGTAGACGTGATGGGTATTTTGTTAAAGTAACTGCAAGAGGTACGTTTACTATAGATGCAAAGAATAATTATTGGGATTCAAGTGATTTACTTGCTCAAGGTATATTTGATAACGGTGATGATTTTGAACTAGGAACTGTCGACGTTTCTTCACCAACTAATAGTCCAATTATAACAGCACCAATTGCATTCGTAACTAACGTCAAGAAAACTCTTTCAAATGGTCGTGTTGTCTTAACTTGGACTGCAAATCAAGAATCTGATATTGCCGGATACAAAATTTATCATGGAGGATTTACGGGATATTCTTATACAAATTCTGTTGATGCAGGCAATGTATTAACCTATACATTACCTGTCGGTGTTGGAATTGATGAAGATATCGCTGTTACGGCTTATGATACCAGCAAAGATGGAACAGATGACCAATTTGATGGGAATGAATCGTGGTATTCACCTGCAAATAAAGCCCCAGGAAAGCCTATAATTAGTTCGATTAGTCCCTCAGAAAGGAAGATTGACATCACTTGGGGGGCAGTTCCAAACACGGATAAATACAATGTTTATAAGTCATTAGACGGAGTTAATTATACGTTACAAGCTAGTATAAAAGCCACTACATATTCTCATGCTAATCTAAATACGCTTCAACAAAGATACTACTACAAGGTAGCTGCTTTTGATAGCTTAGATTTGTCATATACGAATTATGGTTTAGAGGGGATTTCATCAGAGGTCAGTGACACCAAACCAACCAATAAAGGAACTATATTATCAGTTGAAACTGTAACTAAGGCGGTAAAACTTAATCTTACATATAATCCGTTAATCTCAAATATTACAAATTATAAGATTTACAGATCATCTGCAGGTGAAGCAAGGCAATTAATCAAAACATTGGCGGTTTCTAGTTCATTTTATGTTGATTCCGTTAGTACAGATAAGTCATATTCCTATGATGTTACAATCTCAAATTCGACTGAAGAAAGTGATACCTCAGCCACAAAGTCAGCAGTTAGTTTCTCAGTTCCTCTCCTTGTTAAATCATTTAATGACAAATTAAATTTAGCTACAACAGATTCTTTGAGATGGGCCTCTAATTCATTGGCAACTAAATATCAAATACAATTAGATACAGTAAATACATTTGCAAGTGCTGCTTTGGTAAGTTCAATATCTACGAATGATTTTTACAAAACATCAAATTTGATAAAAGATAAATATGTTTTTTATCGTGTAAGAACTGGAGATGAGAATGGATATAGCGATTGGACTTCCATTCAAAAAATTCAATTAGCATCAAGGAAGCATTCCATTGATTCAGTATATTCCTTTACAAATCAAATAAAGTTGAAGTTAAATATAGGCACCTATTTAGGCATAGATAGTATTTATATTTACCGAAAAACGGCAAGTGCTACGAGGGCATTAATCTTCAAGGCTCCTAAGAATCAAGTCTACTTTCAAGACAATGTTTCAAATGGTATATATTACATGTATGATATCGTTCTAAAAAGCGCTAGCGATCAATCAGAAAGTTCAATTGAAAGGCGAGTGGCGGCATTTAGTTCGCCCGTGTTGACATTCCCAATTGAAAATCAAGCTAATATTAAGAATAATACCACATTTAAATGGTCTCGCTCTACATTAGCAGATAAATATACCATTGAATTGGATACGTCTTCGTTATTTAATTCCCCGCAATTAGTTAGGGTAACTTCATCAGATACGGTGTACATTAAAAGCACGTTTTTGCAGAATGAATATTACTATTGGCGAATTAAAGCAGGAGATATAAATGGCTTTAGCAATTGGAGTACGACAAGAAAGCTCCAAACATTTGTTGCGAGTCCTGTTTTTTCAGAGGTGAAGCCTTCCAATAAAAAAAGCCTTTTAAAGTTTAGCTCCAGTTCTTGGAAAAACATAAGTAAAATTTACATCTTAAGGGATACTATTACGTCACCACAAAAAATAATTGATAGTAGTAGCGTATTCATTTCTGAGTATTTGGATACTTTAAATTTAAAACTGAACAAGAAGTATTACTACTCACTACGCTTGGTCAATAAACAAGGTGTCTTTAGTGATTTTGCTGCTTCAGTATTGTCGATTCCATTTAATTTAAAGCCTCAGATTAAGCCTTTGTCTGATAAAACTATTAATAATGTTGGTGAGTTTAATTTTGTTCGATCTGTTTATTCTTCAAGCGGAAGTAATGATTTGGATGGCAAAATCACTAATTACAAATGGTTTGTAAATGATAGTTTAGTCAATTCGACCGATTCTATTTTAGTTTATTATTTTAGACATGGTACACATAGCGTTAAATTGGTGATTGCCGATAATGATGGTGATAAAGATTCTTCAACGGCGAGTGTATCATTGAATTCATTTGTCAAAACCTTTAAAGGAGGATTTTTGGGAGGGATAACTGCATTAAATCCCAATATCATATATACAGCTGATTCAAATTATGATCCTATTAGTGGTGCTTCAGTTAATATTCTAAATAGATCAGGTAATAGCATATACCCTTTAGTAGTTAGTTCTAAAATTCTTACTACGCCATCGGTAGCCACAGACTCCTCTGTTTTCATAACAAGTGGTAGCTCTTTGAACGGATTCAACAAAAGTGGGGCACCTTTGTGGTCTACCATTCCTTTGGGAGGGCTTTCCTATGTCACACCTACTATTGACTCACTCTTTAATCGGATTTATGTTGGTGTTTCAAATAAAAATTTCCTAGCTATTGACTATAAAACAGGGAAGGTTGAATGGAACATCATAGGTGATGCAGCCATTAATTCTTCTGCCGTAATAACAGGTGATAGAAAATTAATTTTTACGAGCCAGTCAGGTACCCTTTATGGATTTGATATTAAAACAAACATAGCTCAAACTGTTGCTAAATGGAAGTTTAATGTGGGAGAAGTTGTGAGTAAATCTCCAGCTGTTGATAGAAGTAATAACCTATACATAGGGACCGAATCAGGTAATTTGCTAAAAATTCGATTGAATTCCGATGGTACAATTGAACAATTATGGAAGACAAATTTAGTTGCATCTTTAAAGGCCTCACCAGTTATTGATGCAGATGGATTTGTATACATAGGAAATAAGAATGGTAGTTTTTTCAAAGTGAATCCTACTACTGGAGCAATCATTTGGAAATTTGAAACGGGTGCAGAAATCATGTCGACTCCCTCGATATCAGAATTTGGCAATATTTATGTGGCAAATATGAGTGGCTTGACTTTTGCCTTGAATGCAAATAAAGTGGTTAAATGGAAATATCAAGCTGACGGTCCTATTTCTGCGAACATACTTTATATTAACAATATGTTATACCTGGGAACCGAATCAGGTAAGTTAATTGCACTATATGATAACCCATCAACAAATACTTTAAATACCAGCTTGTCTACCAATTCGATTACCCCTTCAAAAGGGAAGCAGACAATAAATAATAATTTAGAGGGAAGTCTAATCGTCTCTGGTAGAGTAATGAATCAAACAGTAGCAAGCAACACTTTTAAAGAGCCTGTATGGGGGACTTTTCAAGGTAATTACAGACGCTCGGGTAGTAAATCATTTGAGTGTCCAAGTATTCCTAAATTATTTATCCCTAGCTGTTCGGATTTTGCAGAATCAATAAAAGTTTCAACCGATAATATGGCTAATCGATATTGGGTAATAAATGATCAAATTCAAACGGCATTATTAGATTCGTCAATTACCGTTAAGGTGACTGACAAAGTAAAAATAATGGCCTATAATAGTGTTGGCTGTAATGTTTACTCAGAAACTCCAATAAAGTTACAGAGTACAGTTATTACAAAGCCTCAAATTATTACAAATACAGGAACAAATAAGTTTTGTGAAGGATCAGCTATTATTTTGAATTCAAAAGATTCTTATAGAAACTACCAATGGAATTTTTCAACCTTTGCAATTAGCGGATCTACAGATAAAACTTTGTCCACTAGTTTACCTGGGGCTTACAGTATAACAGCAATAAACGAATTCGGATGTAAGGCAACTTCTGATATAGTTTTAATTATGGCAACTCCTTCGCCTGCTGCTCCTATTATTGCCCTCGAAAATAAAGCCACATTAGTATCTAATTTTTCTGGAATAACTTGGTTTAAAGATGGAGTTGCTTTACCTGATACAGCACAGAAAATCAATTTAAAGGCTGATGGATTATACACCGCAAAAATCACTAAAAATGGCTGTGTAAGTCCTTCAAGTAATTCATTAAGATATACCCTTGAAATTATATTAGGTATTATTAAAGAGGTTCAATTTACTTTATCCCCTAATCCATTCAAAGCTTACCTTAATATTGAATTTCCTGAAAAATTTGGCCCTAAAGTAGATGTAGAAATTTATAATCTTACAGGAAATCTCATGTGGAAATCTAGAGATATAACTAGTGGTGAAAAGTTAAATCTTGAATCCTTAAATCAAGGAATTTATCTTTTAAAGTTGATTAATATTTCTGGAGAAAGCTTAGAATCTAAGGTTATAAAACTTTAACAAGAGTAGACATCCATTGGGCTTTAAAAATCCAATGGATGTCCACCCTATACCATTTTCTTCATCTTCTCCAGCCCCGTCTTTGCCACCTTCAGTGGATCCTGAGCCCAAAGTTCCTTGTTGAATAATTCGAGGGAAAGAATAACTGGTTTTTCAGTCGGTTTTAAACGCTTGATGATTTCTTTAATCGGTGCTTCTCCATCGCCCGCGTAGATGCGGTCGCCGTCCGTAATGGAAGTGGGTTTGATAGTGGTTACGTAGTCGTTTACGTGAAAGACTTCGATCGAGCTCTCTCCTACGAGGTGGAGGCAGTCGATGGATGATTCGCCTTTGTAGAGGTGGAAGACGTCTAGTAAAAGTTTTGCATTGGGTTGCCCGGCTTCGGCGGCGACGAATAGGACGTCAGCGACGCGGTTTAGGTTTTTCGAGTGTCCCCACATTTCAAGTTGGGGTGTGACGCCGGTGCTGACACCGATGTCAAGAATGGCACGGTAGCGCTCTGCGGCGCGGCGAAGGTCGAGTCCTGGTTCTTTAGTGGCGCCCATGGGTGGAGCTGCTGTGCGGAAACAGCCCAGCTGTGCGAGCATATCCATCTCGCGTTTCATCTGTTCTAAACCTTTTTTCCGAGTCGCCTCATCATCCACAATCCATTGTGCAAAACCGATCGCGTTTTGGATTTTTATGCCCAGGCCATCTATGCGCTTCTTTACCTCTGAAAGTGTGCCCCCTGATTTCAGGTAGGCTTCTAGCGTAGGAATCCAAATTTCACAGTGCTGATAGCCAGCCGCGGAGGCGACTTCGAGTTCTTTGATGAGCCCTAAATTTTGGCCCATAATCGTACTCATATTCAACGAAAATTCGAATTTTTGCGCCTTAGCTGTAGGAGTTGCGGAGGCAGAAAATGGTAGTAAAGCCGCTCCAGCCGCTGTTCCAGAGGCAAAAAGTAAATCGCGGCGACTAATTTTTGTCATATGATTTTGCAGATAGAATCGATTTCAAGGTAGTAAGGTCGCCGGATTTTTTTAATTGTTTGTAGGCATCTGCCCAGGTCCATAAGATCAGTGGAATTTCTTGGTCACCTAATTCGATGGTGGAGTTCACATTGGGTCCCTTTTTGGTCTTTATCACAATGACCCCATTAGCCCCTCTAACACCGTAGATGGCCGTTTGAGAAGGATCTTTTAATACGTTTACGCTCTCTATGTCATTCGGGTTAATGGCATTGATATTACCTGTTAGGGGGACATCATCAACGATATAAAGAGGGCCATTCGCATTGATGGAGCCTATACCTCTGATTCTGACCATCGTGCCACCGCCTGGAGAATTATCACTGCTGACGGTAACTCCGGCCGCTTGGCCTTGTATCTTTTGATTCACCGAAGCCGCGTTAACTTGATTAAGTCGATCTGCGGTGATGGTCGTATTATCTGCGTTCTTCGGGGTCTTTGAAAAGTTAATGGGATGAATTTGAAGGCTAATTCCAGCAATTCCTTTCTGATCCTTGCCTGTTACGAGCTCGATGCGATCGATAGAACGAAGAGGAACAATGGATGTTTCTCGAAACTCCTCTTGCGAAGTGGTAGCTGGCTCGTATAAATGAACGAAGAGCGTATCGTTTCGAAGGGTAAATTGTTGCTTCGGGTTTTCGAAATGCTTTTTTAGGAGGTTAAAAAAGGTATTTTTTTGGCCAAATAAAACCAGTGGGAAAAACAAGAGTACGAAGAGCTTTTTCATCGATTGATTTCGCCTAGCTTCTCATAGGAGAGAATCATCGAGCGAACGTTATGGTAATTTATTTTCCAGTTATGGGCCATGTGTCGCCAAATCGGGTCCCCTTCACGGGTCATCAGCGGCCACCATTCGCCTGTATTGCGGTTAATCATCTTATCGAACACGAAACGATGCACCTGTTCGTAAGCCTGCAAAAATTGCTCATCTTTCGTTAAAAGATAAGCATCTAGCATCCCGATGAGCATTTCGGCCTGCTGCCAAAACTCTTTTTCCAAATCCGTCGGCCCACCACTGTGCGACCCCTCCACATAAACCCCTCCATGTTCCCAGTCGATGCCATTTTCCATGGAATGATAGAAGGCCTTCTTAATATTCTCTACATAGGGCGCGGTATCAATCTTGCCCACCTTTAACGCATGTAATAATAGCCAACCAAACTCCGAGTTGTGTCCGTAGGAGGTATTGTCAACGGCTGAGGCTTTTTGGCCTCCATCCTGAAAACGATCCCATCCCCATACAATATCAAATTTAATCTGCGGGGCTACGCTCCAGTCCGCCCAAAACTGCGGAATCCCCGTACCCGACTCAGGGTCCATGATTTTATGAATTAATATATCGATCGACTCCTGTAATTTTCTACGGTGAATCTCTTTTCCACTTGCCTCATACAAGGTTGTAAAGGCTTCCATTAAATGCATGTGCACATCTAAGGTCTTTCGATCACCTCCAGGTGCTCCCGGCCCCATGAGCGACCAATCCTCCCCAAAGAATTCCCAGTAACCGCCATAGTGAGTGTCCACAGCGTATTTTTGGAGTAAATCAAAGACCTTCTCCGCATATTCCAAACCTACCGGATCTCCCGTCGCCAAGGTATATTCGCTCAAAGAGTAAATGGCAAAACTATGCCCATAGCCGATCTTCTGTTTGTTCGTCGCCTCACCCGCTCGGTTCACCATCCAATGGAATCCACCATGCTTCTCGTCCCACATTTTGTCCAGCAAAAACCGAACACCATGCACCGCCATCTCCTTCATCACTTCCCCTCCAAAACCATGGCGATAGGCCTGCGAATACGTGAAAACCGACCGCGTCATCGCAATCAGCGACTTCTCGTCATCACCCGCATCCTCTCCAAATTCATTGAAATGCGTAATAAACCCGCCCTGTTTTTGATCCACCGTCCGTTGAATCCAGAAGGGCAATAGTGCCCCCTCCGTATATTCCTTGATTTCTGATCTAAGCGATTGAATGTCCATCTTGTAATTGTCTTATGGCTTCCGGACTCGCTGAGCCGGTTACGCCTAGTTGATGAATTGTTATATGTACGGCCAAACTCGCCAATTCACAAGCTTCTTCCACCGTAGCCCCCGCCGCTCTCGCCGCAGAGAATCCTGCCACTACCATGTCGCCAGCGCCCACTGTATCGATGGGTCCGCTCACCGGGAAGGCAGGATGGTGATGGTACTCTTGCTCGCTGGCATAAACCATTCCTTTTTCGCCTAAGGTAACCAAGACAGGTTGTTTTCTGTGTGTGGCCCAGGCTTGAATATGTTCTTTCGTGGCCGGTTTTGAATGAAGCTTTGTAAACTCAGCTTCGTTCACTTTTAGGAGCATATGTTTTGCATGGCTGCCCAGTGAACGCAGATCGGCTATTGCGTTTGTTTTATGGACTGCCTCGATGTGATGGGATTGCAAAAGGGATATACTGAATTGTTCATTAAGGATGATCCAATCGAATGCATCCGCCTTCAATACGTCGACTAATTCGTCTGTATGTGATTTGAAATTAGCAGACCTCGTCCCAAAATCAATTCGATTTTGCTCCACTATTCCGTTCATCGGTTTCGTATACGTTGGGGTATCGATCGCGATTTCCTTTATGTTCGTGGCATCGATTCCTAAAGACTGCATTTGATGCGCCATCTCCCTGCCGAAGAGGTCATTTCCGCGCACCCCGAAGGCCGAAACCTGCACGCCTAAAAGGGCTAGATTTTTTGCCACATTACCTGCGCCACCTAAATAAGCACGCGGAACAGAGGCTAAATGCACTTCTTTTGCGGTTTCGATGGAAAATTCACCAGTTGCGGTTTGAATATCGTAATAGAAGTCCAAAGCAAAATCCCCCATGACCGCGATGCGCAGCTGTTGGATTTGGGCTAACAGGTTCTCCAATCTTTCCAAATGCATGTCTGGTAGGTTTAGCTAAAATTTCATCGAAAAATAGGGATATTTTCTTTAATTTTGATCATCTATTCATTCTAATTCTTAATTGTTTTGGCACTAATTAAATCAATCTCTGGCATACGTGGTACCATCGGTGGAAAACCGGGCGAAGGTTTAAGTCCTATCGATGTCGTTATATTCGCGGCAGCCTACGGTACTTGGCTTAAGAAAAAGGGGCATCCATCGAATTCGATCGTACTCGGTCGCGATGCGCGTATCTCCGGAGAAATGGTCAGTTCTTTAGTGGCCAATACCCTAATCGGTTTAGGCTGGAATGTATTGAATATCGGTCTTTCTACGACCCCAACCGTTGAATTAGCGGTGCCCTGGACGAAAGCGGCGGGTGGAATTATCATCACCGCTAGCCACAACCCAGCCCAATGGAATGCCTTGAAATTATTAAATGATCGCGGAGAATTCATCTCAGATCAAGATGGTAAAGACTTATTAACCATCGCAGACAATCAAGATTTTGATTTCGCGGACGTGATGAAGTTAGGTCGATTAACACAAGACGATAGCTTTCTACAGCAGCACGTGGATCACGTGTTAGGCTTGAGCTGGGTAAATAAATCAGTGATCGAGAAGACGAACTTCCGTGTTTTAGTCGATGCGGTGAATTCTACAGGTGGAATCGTGGTGCCTATGTTATTGAAGGCCTTGGGTGTTCAGCATGTGGACGTGATTTTTGGTGAGCCGACGGGTCATTTCGGACACAACCCAGAACCACTTCCGGAAAACTTAACGGAGATGATTTCGAAAATAAAAGGGGGAAATTACGATTTAGGTATCGTGGTGGATCCAGATGTGGATCGCCTTTGCTTTATTTCAGAGGATGGAACGCCTTTTGGTGAAGAATATACCTTAGTAGCGGTGGCTGATTATGTGCTTTCTGTAAAGGCAGGTAACACCGTTTCGAACCTTTCTTCTACGCGTGCTTTAGCGGATGTGACGCGCAAAGCAGGTGGCGAGTATTTCGCTGCAGCGGTAGGAGAGGTGAATGTAGTGACGCAGATGAAAGCGGTGAACGCGATCATCGGTGGCGAAGGAAATGGGGGTGTGATCTTCCCTGAGTCGCATTACGGACGTGATTCTCTAGTGGGAATCGGATTGTTCTTGACGCATTTGGCAAACAAAGGCATCAAAGCATCCGAATTGCGCGCTAGTTATCCGGCGTATGTGATTTCCAAAAACAAAATTGAATTATCCGCTGACCTGAACGTCGATTTAATCCTCGCGACGGTGGCAGAAAAATACAAGAATGAAAAGGTAAATACTATCGATGGCGTAAAAATTGACTTCCCGGATCGCTGGGTTCATTTACGCAAATCGAATACGGAACCAATTATTCGCATTTACGCGGAGGCATCTTCGGAGGCTGAGGCAGATACACTTGCTCAACAAATTATGGACGTGATCACCGAGATCGCGAAAGGGTAGATGGCAGATAAGACACCGATATATTTAGATAACGCGGCGACAACTCCGGTGGATCCGGCTGTTTGGACTGAAATGCAACCCTATTTCGAGCATTTTACCGCGAATCCGTCATCGATTCACTCCCACGGGCGTCAAGCGAAAGTGGCGGTAGAAAAGGCGCGCAAAACGATCGCTACTTTATTGAATGCCTCGCCTTCTGAGATTCTATTTACCTCTGGTGGAACGGAAGCGGATAATACCGTCTTGCAATCGGCCGTTTTACACGGCGGATGTAAGGTGATTATTACTTCGCCTGTAGAACACCACGCGGTCTTGCACACGGCGGAGGCTTGGTCGAAACTGGGTTTGGCGGAATTGAAATTAGTTCGCGTAAATCCGGATGGATCGATTGATTTAGCGCATTTAGAGGAATTATTAGCTTCGTCTGAGAAGGCGATTGTGAGTTTGATGCACGGGAACAACGAGATTGGTAATTTATTGGATTTACACGCGGTGGGAGATCTTTGCGAGCAATATGGTGCCTTATTTCATTCCGATACCGTCCAAACCATGGGCCACTACAAACACGACGCCTCAGCTTTGAAAGTCCATTTTATGGTGGGTGCCGCGCACAAATTCCACGGCCCGAAGGGTATTGGTTTCTTGTACGCTAAGGCCGGAACGAAATTCAGTCCGTTAATGTATGGAGGTGCGCAAGAGCGTAACCAGCGCGGCGGTACGGAGAATGTATATGGTATGGTCGGTATTGCCAAAGCCTTAGAATTAGCCTACTCTGCCATGGACGAGCACGCAACCTACATCAAAGGCTTAAAAACTTACTTCATCGAAGGATTGCAAAAACAATTCCCAGGCATTTCCTTCAATGGAGCCTCTGGGGACGTAGAAAATAGCTTATATACGGTATTGAACGTACGTTTCCCATCAGTAGCTGATGGCGATATGCTGTTGTTTCAATTAGATATCGAAAAGATTTCAGCATCAGGCGGCAGTGCTTGTTCGAGTGGAACATCCGTGGGATCTCACGTGTTAACAGCCTTGAATCCGACAGCGACGGGTGCTGCCGTTCGTTTCTCCTTTAGCAAAAATAATACCCGAACGGAGATCGATCGGGTATTAGAAGTATTGAAAAATATCGTGTCCTAGTAGGCGCGAGCAAAGATCACTCTGCGGCTGGAAGGTGCTCCTGTTAGGATGCATTTTCCAGCTTCTTCTTTTGCATCCAAAGGAATACATCTGATAGTCGCTTTCGTTAATTCTTTGATTTTCTCTTCTGTCTCAGACGAACCATCCCAGTGCGCAGAAAGGAATCCGCCATCTTCGATTTTCGCGGTAAACTCATCCCAGCTATTCACTTCGAACGTATTGGCTGCTCTGAAGTCAAAGGCTTTTTGATAAATGCTTTTTTGGATATCTTCCAAAGTGTCCACGATCACGTCTTCGATTCCCTCGAATGGCATACTCGTCTTCTCTCTCGTGTCGCGACGCGCTAATTCGATCGTGCCATTTTCCATATCACGGTTACCGATCGCAAGACGTACCGGAACCCCTTTTAATTCGTATTCAGCGAATTTGAAGCCTGGGCTTTGATTCTCAGCGAAGTCAAACTTTACCGAAACCCCACGAGATTTTAACGCTTTTACTAATGGATTAATACGCGCTTTGATATTTTCTAATTGCTCGTCTCCTTTGTAGATCGGTACGATCACGACTTGGATGGGAGCTAATTTAGGAGGCAAGACTAAACCTTGGTCATCCGAGTGCGCCATAATTAAGGCACCCATTAAACGGGTGGAAACACCCCAAGAAGTTCCCCACACATAATCCAATTGATTTTCCTTGTTAACGAATTTTACGTCGAAAGCTTTAGCGAAGTTTTGGCCCAAAAAGTGCGACGTTCCCGCTTGTAGTGCTTTTCCATCTTGCATCATGGCTTCGATACAATAGGTTTCATCTGCTCCTGCAAAACGCTCATTCGCCGTTTTAATTCCTTTCAATACCGGCATCGCCATAAAAGTCTCTGCGAATTCGGCATACACCTCTAACATCTGCTCGGTCTCTTCGATTGCCTCTTGCTTTGTTGCGTGTGCCGTGTGGCCTTCTTGCCACAAGAACTCCGCCGTACGCAAGAATAAACGGGTACGCATTTCCCAACGCACTACGTTTGCCCATTGGTTGATCAATAGAGGCAAATCACGGTAGGATTGAATCCAGTTTTTATAAGAGGACCAAATCACCGTTTCCGACGTAGGTCTCACAATTAATTCTTCTTCTAATTTCGCGTCTGGATCGACGATAACTCCGCCGCCATTCGGATCATTTTTTAGACGGTAGTGCGTTACGACTGCACATTCTTTGGCAAAACCCTCCACGTGAGAAGCCTCCTTTGAAAGGAAAGACTTAGGGATAAAAAGGGGGAAATAGGCGTTCGTGTGGCCTGTTTCTTTGAACATATCATCTAATGCACGCTGCATCTTTTCCCAAATGGAATAGCCATAAGGTTTAATAATCATACAGCCTCTCACCGCTGAATTTTCAGCTAGATCTGCTCTCTTCACTAATTCGTTGTACCACTCAGAATAATTGTCTGCGCGGCTTGGTAGGGATTTACTCATAAATTATGTTAAAATCGTAATGTAATGTTCGTTTTTTCGTTTACTTTACGTTTGAAAAATGGAACGTTACAAAGATACGTTTTGTTAGCCTTTTAATTGACATCATCCGCTAAAAACCATGAAAAATCAATCCTTTGCTTATTTATTGCTTGTAGGATTTGGAATCCTTTCCAGCTGCGTGAATGTGACGAATAATTCTTACGCGACAGATGATTTATACGATGAGTCGAATCGCAGTGTTCAGGTGGCTAAAGTTCAGGCCGCTAAAACCGCTAAAGAGAAGAAATACCTCGATTTTCAAGATTTAGAAGAGTCGGATGTTGAAGCCGAGGTGATTGAGGAAGAGGAAGGTTTAGCACAAGAATCGTTTACGCGTGTTAATCCTAATTTATATCAATCCGCTTACCAGCAAGGACTTAATGATGGTTTATTCAATAGCCCTTATATGGGATATGGCTATCGATACACGCCATTTAACTATTGGAATCCTTCCTTTTCATATTTTGGTAGGCCTATCAGAACTTTTGGATCTTTTGGTTTAGGTATGGGTATAGGGGTTTCGGTTTTCAATCCTTATTCATTTTACTCTCCGTTTAATGATCCATTTAATCCGTTTTTTGACCCTTATTTTAGTGCATTCAACAGTCCATTTTACAGCCCCTTTTATAATCCTTATGGGTTTAATAATTTCTATAGGACCTATAATTACTATGGGCCAGCAGGATTCAATACAGGGTTTGGTGGTCAAAATATCGTAAATGATACGCGTGAGCGAAGAAACTTTGGGCCGCGTGAGGATCGTTCATCAAACCGTAGTTCAGGTGGTAATTATTCCAATTCACCTCGAGGTGGGAATAATTCCTATAATACGCAAGGAAATAATCTGCCGCGGGTGAATACTCAACCATCCAATCAATCCTCCGGTAAAAGCACTCAACCGGCTTATGTAGCTCCTCGCCGTAATTCGAATTATGAATATAAGGCTGCTCCAGTAGAGGGAGGACAAAGGTCGAATAGTTATTCATCTCCTTCTTATAGTAGTCCAAGTTCCGGCGGAAGTTCCGGTGGAAGTAGTGGAGGTGGTTCTAGTCGCGGTCCTCGTTAATTTACGATCATGAAAAAAGCTCTTTTTTTACTTTTCAGCGTGTTTACGCTGAGCGAGGCTATGGCCCAAATCTATACCTACCCAGGTTTAGCTAAGCAATTTTCAACAAGTTATTCGTCTGGAACGGCTCGGATGCAGGCATTAGGTGGTGCAAATAGTGCATTAGGTGCTGATTTAAGTTCTATCTCAGGAAATCCAGCTGGATTAGGTTTTTATACTCGGTCAGAAGTGAATATGAGTCTTGCTTATACGGGGGTACAAACGAAATCGACTTATTTGTCATCCACGGATGAAGCATCAGACAGTCAGTTACAAGTGCCTACTTTAGGGATGGTGATTTCGAGTAATACGCTTAGTGGGGGTGATTGGCATGGATCGTTTGGTTTTGGCTATTCAAGACAGGCTATTTTTATACAGCCAATTCGGGTTTCTGGAACTAATAATCGCAGTTCATTACTTGATAGTTTTATAGAAAAGGCAAATGATAAAGAGGCAACAGGAGCTAGCTTAGATGATGAGTATGATACCAGCTCTGGAACGGCATCTTCTGCAGAGGCCTTAGCCTACCAAACCTTTTTAATCAACCCGAATTTTAACACGGGTGGTGCTCCATTTGAGCGTTTTCAGCCTTTATTGCCCACTAGTCAGGTAGGATTTGCTTCTAATTCTGGCGCATTAACCTCCTGGGATTTTGCTTATGGCGCTTCTTATCGAGATAAATTTTATTTAGGTGCTGCTTTGCATTTTTCTAAAATAACTTCTAGTTCCACGACTAATTGGAAAGAAGAATACATCGGGGCAAAGCAGGTAGCTGGTTTTCAATATGATGAAACTTTACAAACAAATGGATCAGGAATTGCCCTTAGCCTTGGCGGTATTTATAAAGTAAATTCATCTCTAAGACTTTCGTTTGCCTTAAAAACACCTACCTATTATGATCAAATGAATGAAACCTATGACGCGCGTTTAAATCCGAATGTCATCGGAATTCCAAGCATTGGGTCTTCTGGAAATCCCATTACCATTACGAAAGTGAATCCAATCCGTTTAACGACTAATGAATTTACTTATCAATTCTTAAGTCCATTGAAGATTTCAGGAGGCTTCGCTTATTTCTTCTCGAAGAGAGGTTTTCTGACTGCTGACTTAGAATATGTCGGTTATGGTGGAATGAAAGTATATTCCGCTGAATTAGGTGGCTCTGCTAATCAAGCATTTCAGACAAAATACAATAGTCAAATCTCCCGCAATTTTGAAGGCGCATTGAATGTGAAGGTGGGTGCTGAAATTCGCGTTTTACCTATGTTGAGTATACGAGGTGGTGCTGCTATGTATGAAGGTGGTTATGCACCGAGTTATGATTCGATTAATCGCAATTCTTTTCTATTCTCTGGAGGAATTGGATACCGAAGT
This sequence comes from uncultured Cytophagaceae bacterium, assembly GCA_903837305.1. Lineage (GTDB taxonomy): Bacteria > Bacteroidota > Bacteroidia > Cytophagales > Spirosomataceae > Aquirufa. The sequence continues at coordinate 2,426 of CAILUB010000135.1, read as the reverse complement.
TCTACTTTCTATATAGATTTAACGGCCATTCAAAGGACACAGAAAGATGCCTATACACCATATGCGTTAAAGAATGTAGAAGATTATAGCTCTGCCTCCTTGAACCTGAGCTCCACTCAATTCATGTTGGGAGGTGGGATTTATTTCTAGACTGGTAAGTATTGGTCTAATAGCCAAAGTAATTGACTTACGGTAATTTCTCCGTCTACTTGGATATCAGCTTGCTGGTAAAAAGAAAGGCGTTCCTCGAAGGTTTTTTTGATGGAGGCGATGACAACTTCTTCGCTTTGGGACTTATCCAGTAAAGGACGGTTGTTTCCTTGCGCTTTGTATAAACGCGTCGCTAAATCAGTCACATCTACGTTTAGGAATACGCTAACGCCATTTTGCTTAATAAAGTCCATATTGTCATTAAAGCAAGGTACTCCGCCACCCGTTGCGATCACCATCGATTGATCCGGTTGAAAACCACGCAACGTCTTTTTTTCTATTTCGCGGAAATGCGCCTCGCCAAAATTCGAAAAGATCTCCGATACCGTCTTCTGTTCACGGGTTTCAATCAACTTATCCATGTCCATAAACGAGTAACCGATATTCTTTGCTAATTCTTTCCCCAGGGTGCTTTTACCCGAGGAGGGCATTCCTACTAAATAGATATTCTTCATTCTGGTTTTTATTCTAGGCTTTGTTGAATCTCATCCGCTGAGGGTAGGGCGTAGGAAGACCATTTTCCTCTCACTGTTCCATCCTTTAATAACCACAAACCTGGGCTAGAGCGAACGATTGTTTTAAGTATTTTCGTGTCAGCTGATAGGGCTGGAAACGCTAATTGGTATTTATGTCGCAGGGCATTGACCTCGGCATCCGGAGAGGCAGAAACAAGCCAAACCGTAATATTCTTCAATCCTTTCGTTAATTGCTCAATTTCTGACAATGCCCCCTCATTCATGTGATGAATGTTCGGGATAATAACCATCAATTTTGACCCTTTAAAACTCTCTTGTGTATAATTGGTTGTATCCCCTTCCGCCCACAATTGGTAGTCTGTAATCAAGGGTTTTGCTTCTTTTTCATTCGTCGCTTGCATGGAAATGAATTGTGCCGTCGTATCGGAGGGCATTTCACTTAGCACCGTTTCAACCCCTTTGATTTTGTATACATAGGAGAACTTTAATGGCTCACGCTCCTTCATATTGCTTGGAATATGGTCACCTACCGCATAGGGTAATCCATCGCTGATAGGTAAATGTAAATAGCAGAATATCCCCAGGGCAATGCTAGCGACGGCTGTAGCTGCCACCCATTTGCCCGTTTTTTTGTCTTTAGGTTTCTTCGTAACGAGTAAAATGGCAGTCAGAACGAGTAGGAAAATGTCTTTTCCAAAGGACGTCCAGGGTGTTAATTTGATCGTTTCGCCAAAGCATCCACAGTCCGTCACCTTATTAAAATAAGCGGAATAGAAAGTCAAAAATCCAAAGAAAGCTAGGATACCTACAAAGGCATATAAAGTCTGTTTGATGCGGTAATTCAGGGCTAGTGCAATCGCTAAAACGATTTCTAAACTGCTAAGAAGAATGGATAGAATCAGCGCATATGGAATCCAAAACTTCCAAAAACCTGCCATAAAGGCGAAGTCTACAGAGAATACGTCAAAATATTCTTCCAGTTTTAGTTGGGTTCCTATCGGGTCATTCAACTTAATCAGACCGGAGAAGATGAAAATTCCTACCAATAAAAACTTCGCGATTTTGGTCATTATTGCTGTTGTTGCTGCTGTTGCTCGCCTTTCAATGTGATTAGGCAGAATACGGCATAGTTAAGCATGTCTTGGTAATTAGCCTCAACTCCTTCGGAAACAAGGGTTACACCATCATTGTTTTCGATTTGCTTCGTGCGGAAAATCTTCATCAGAATCAGATCTGTCATGCTGCTAATGCGCATGTCGCGCCAAGCTTCGCCGTAATCGTGGTTCTTATTGCGCAATAATTCCAAGGTGATTTCTACTTGCTCATCATAAATGCGGCCTAATTCCTCTGGGGTAAATTCCATTTGATCAGAGCCTTCCAGTGATTTTTGGATTAATGCGATGATGCAATAGTTAATGATCCCGATAAATTCTCCTTCGATGCCATCCTCGATTTTTTGAGCTCCTTTTTCTTGGATACTACGAATGCGTTGGGCTTTGATGAATATTTGGTCTGTTAAGCTAGGTAGTCGTAAAATTCTCCATGAAGTACCGTAATCTTTGTTTTTTTTATCAAACAAGGCTTTGCAGAATGAAATTACTTGGCGATATTCGATTTCGGTTTGGGAAGGCGTTGAGTCCCTATTCATAGAATCAGTTTTTTGACGTTACTCACTTTTTTATAGCATACAAAATTATTTAAATTATCCTAAATTCACTCGATTTGGACGCTCTTTTTTCC
>CAILUB010000134.1 GCA_903837305.1 uncultured Cytophagaceae bacterium | reverse complement strand
GAGGAGAAAAGCATCTCCCCTTTTGATAAGCTTTTTGGGATTTTCAAGGAATTAATCACACATACGTCGGGAGATTTTGATGAGGCAATCGACTGGTTGCGCGAAGTAGACAAGGAATACGAGCTGACGGATGAGAATTATACGATTGAAGATTTCATTGAGGATTTAAAAGCCCAAGGTTATATCCGCGAGGAAATCGATGAAAATGGTGGTTCAGGAATGGGGATTACGGCCAAAACAGAGCGGGCCATTCGCCAGACAGCGCTTGAAAACATTTTCGGGAACTTAAATAAAAGTGGATCTGGCAATCACAAGACCAAGGCATCTGGCCAGGGAGATGAAATGACGGGGGAATTTAGATCCTATCATTTTGGCGATAGTCTCGAGAAAATCTCCCTCACGGAGAGTTTGAAAAATGCCCAAATCAATCATGGGATAGGTGAATTCGAGTTAACGGAGGACGATTTAGTGGTGGAGGATTCGCAGTTTAAGTCGCAGATGAGCACGGTTTTGATGATCGATATTAGCCACTCCATGATTCTGTATGGCGAGGATCGGATTACGCCGGCGAAGAAGGTGGCGATGGCTTTGGCAGAACTGATAACAACTCGTTATCCAAAAGATACCATCGACATTTTGGTCTTCGGAAACGATGCCTGGAGCATTTCCATCAAGGATATCCCCTATTTGAAAGTGGGGCCTTACCACACCAATACGGTGGCTGGGCTTCAATTAGCGATGGATATTCTGCGCCGAAAAAGGAATACCAACAAACAGATTTTTATGATTACCGACGGAAAACCGAGCTGTGTTCGAGAAAAAGACGGGACGTATTATATGAATAGCAATGGCCTAGACCCTTATGTAACGGAGAAATGTTACACGCAGGCGGCTCAGGCGCGTAAATTACATATTCCGATTACCACGTTTATGATTGCCAGGGATTCCTACCTGCAACAATTTGTGGACAAATTTACCGAAGCAAACCAAGGAAAAGCCTTTTATACGGGCTTGAAGGGCTTAGGGGAAATGATTTTCCAAGATTACGAAACGAATAGAAAGAAAAGACTCAAATAAGATGATCAACAATTTAGGCGAATTAAAGGCCTCAGGCTACATAAGCAAATCGATTAAAGACGAATTAAGAGACAACTTGATTAAACACATGGAGGCTGGAACGACCGTTTTCGAGGGCGTTCATGGTTTTGAAAACTCCGTTATTCCAGAATTAGAGCGTGCGATTTTGTCTCGCCATAATATCAATTTATTGGGTTTAAGGGGTCAGGCAAAAACACGTTTGGCTCGTTTAATGATCAATTTGTTAGACGAATACATCCCCTACGTGGCTGGTTCGGAGATTAATGATGATCCGTTAGCGCCTATTTCCAGATTTGCTATTGATTTAATTGCAGCCCAAGGGGATGCGACACCGATTGCGTGGTTGCACCGTTCGGACCGGTTTGCGGAGAAATTAGCTACGCCAGATGTGTCGGTGGCCGATTTAATCGGGGATGTGGATCCGATCAAAGCGGCGAATTTGAAATTATCCTATGCGGATGACCGCGTGATTCACTTTGGAATGATTCCGAGAGCTAATCGCTGCATCTTCGTCATCAACGAGATTCCTGATTTGCAAGCACGTATTCAGGTGGCCTTATTCAACATTTTACAAGAAGGCGATATTCAAATCCGTGGTTTCAAACTGCGTTTGCCTTTAGATCTTCAATTCATTTTCACGGCGAACCCAGAAGATTACACGAACAGAGGAAGCATTGTGACTCCGTTGAAAGACCGTATTGGTTCTCAAATTTTGACCCATTATCCTGAAACCATCGCGATTGCGCGCAAAATTTCGTCTCAAGAGGCCCGCATTAACGCGGCTCAATCGGATCGAGTTTATGTACCAAATTTAGCTTACGATTTGTTAGAACAAATCATTTTTGAGGCGAGAGAAAGTGAATATATCGATACCAAAAGTGGCGTCAGCGCTCGTATGAGTATTTCAATGCTCGAGAGTTTAGTAAGTACCGCGGAAAGACGCGCCTTACTAAATCGCGAGAAATCGACAACTGTGCGTTTGGCAGACTTCATGGGCATCATCCCAGCCATCACAGGAAAAGTGGAATTAGTGTATGAGGGCGAACAAGAAGGCGCGGCATTCGTGGCCGAACAATTAATCGGTTCTGCGATTAAATCGTTCTTCCCTGGTTTATTCCCTAAGATCGAAAAACTATCTAAGAAGATCGAAGAGAGCCCTTATGCTACGTTAATGGAAGCTATTTATGCAGAAGGTGGCTTGGTGTTATATGATGAATGTAACGCAGCGGATTATGCTTCGACATTAAATGAGATTAAGCCATTGAATGAATTGATCAAGAAATACCAGCCAGATTATGCGAAAGAGGATACCCTTTTCTTAAAGGAATTTGTGCTGTGGGCGCTGGCGGAGTATCAGAAGTTGGGGAAGGAGAGATTGACTAACGGTTTTCAGTTCCGTGACCTATTTTAAATATCTATTAAGAAAAATGGTCTACGCCATATTTTTCTTAATAGATATTCAAAATAGCTTTTAACTGAATACATATTCAATCATTAAATAAAATAAAAAAAGGGATCGAATTCGATCCCTTTTTTTATTCCACCTTTATTCTTTGTGCTCTGTGCTTTACATCTCTACTCTATACTCTATTAACTCTACTCTAAAAAGACATCGCCGCAGGCGATACCATCTTTATGCTTTGTGCTCTTTACTTTACATCTCTTCTCTTTACTCTCTTATCTCTAATCTAAATAGCCTTCGGTTACTTCCCAATACAAAACTTCCCAAAGATATTCTTCAGCAAATCATCATTCGATATCTGCCCAGTAATCTCACCTAGATGATGCAGGGCATAGCGAAGGTCTTGTGCGATGAGATCGCCGGTTAAACCAGTTTTTAATGCTGCAAGAACACCTTCTAGTGTTTCTTGCGTTTGTAATAGCTGCTGGTAGTGACGAAGATTCGTTACCAAGGTGCCGTTCGTGCCTACTTGATCTAATCCCACTACGTTTAACAAGGCGGTTTCAAGATCATTCAGTCCGACGCGGTTTTTAGCAGAGATGGGAATTAAATCAGGGATGACTGTTTTAATTGCAGACAGATCAGAGATTTGATCGACTTTGTTCAACAACTTAATCACGGGAATGTCTAAAGCCCCAAGCGCTTCCAACCCTGATGCGAGACCAGCTGGCGTTTCAGACGTTGCATCTGCCATATAAATGACCACCTGCGCTTTCTTCACCCATGCTTGTGTTCGCTCCACTCCTAGTGCCTCTATGACATCTGAAGTTTCACGCAATCCCGCCGTATCCACCAATCGGAATTTAATTCCACCTAGGGTCCATTCGTCCTCGAGGGAATCACGTGTAGTTCCGGCGATGTCAGAAACAATG
>CAILUB010000133.1 GCA_903837305.1 uncultured Cytophagaceae bacterium | reverse complement strand
CGTTGCGTAATTCAAGGCCGTACATATAGGCCTTATCGTAGTAATGCAGGGTGATTTCCGCGACAAAACTGAAATCCCCGGCTTCTAACGCTTCCATCGCGATGGCGTAGCGGTCCAGGCCTAAACGTTTCTTTATTTTGCCCAAAGCCTTTTCTAAATCCTCCTTCGGATAAGACGCATACACGTTCACTAAATGCGGTAAACGGTACACCGGTTCAATGTCTAAAAACACCACAGGCGCCGCGCGAAGCTGATTATACAGCGGAGCCCCCATAAATACCTGACCGATGTGGCGACTTTCGTCCTCCACCCAGATCTCCTGGCTATAATCAAAACCGCACAGAATGCGGTGTACTTCATTCTCAAAATGCTCACTTGTAGGCTGCACAGCCAGGCCTAAATGCCCAAAAGCCGATCCTCTATGGTGCGCAATGCCTTCTAAATCCAAGACCTGATGTCCTCTATTGACTAATTCATGCAAGATTTCCGTCTTACCGGATCCCGTCTTTCCACCTAACACCCGAAAAGGAATCGGTTGGTCGAAAATGGCCAATACTTCATTTCGGTAAGCTTTATAGCCGCCTACTAGGAGTTTAACCTGTAATCCGGCCGTCTCAAAAAGCCAGGCCATACTGCCGCTTCGCATTCCTCCGCGCCAACAGTGAACCAACACTGTGTTGTCGACGGCTAGTTTTTTGGCCTTTTTCACCCATTTCGCGAGTTGTGGACCTACAAATTCCAAGCCTAATTCAATCGCTTGATCTTTGCCTTTTTGTTTATAGCAAGTGCCCACTGCCGCGCGTTGCGCATCGTCAAAAATAGGAAAAGAAATGGATCCAGGAATCCGTGCCCGCGTATATTCACCAGGAGATCGCACATCGAGCACCGGGTAGATTTTTGCGGCTTCGAGGAAGTCTGACGGACTGAGTTTTTCGGGCATTACAGGGTTATTTCGTAGAATTCGAAATTCAGTGGATCGAATGTCTGTAGTAAATCGTGTATAAAATTAGGATAATCGCTCGCGAATTCGAGGAAATTTGTGTGGCGCTCCTGCCATTCTCCAGCTGGGAATAATGCTTCTTTTAGTGCTAAAACCTGTCTCACTTCATCTCCCTGATTACGTTCTTCAGCACGCTTTAATTTCTTTGCTAATCGCTCCAAACCTTTCATCCAGCGCGCCTGCTCTGCGAGCACGCTTGCTTCTATCGTAGGATCGATGGCTTTTGCCCGTTCCGCTAGCTCCGCTAAAATGGGCTGTAATGCTTGCGCTTCTTGATCGGTATCCAACTGATGCGCCGTGCGACCCGCCACGAAATCCCGTCGTAGCGCTAATTCGTTTTTAAACAAATCGGCTAAACTCAGGCCTAATTTCTCCGCCTTCTCCGCTTGCTTCTGCGTCTTGACGATTGCAAAGTTGCGCGGCAATAAAATAGGGAACGGAACTTGGTGTAAATCGAAAATGCCTTTTAATTGCAACCAATACGCCACCTCCGCCGGGCCTCCGATGTAGGCCAGATTAGGTAAAATGACTTCCTGGTACAAAGGTCTCAAGATGACATTCGGACTGGCATCAGTGATATTAACTGAATCACCTGCCTCTAAACGCACGCGATCGTTCTCTGTTAATTCAAAAAGATTCACCGGACGCGCCGAAACCTGTGTCTTGTATCCTAAGGCCTCTAATTTATCTGTCGTCGTCCGCACGATAGGTTCGTGCAGCTGTTGTTTCAAATCTGCCTCCATGATAGGAGCAAAAATCGACTTCAAACGCGCATCATCTGCATCCAGACAAACGAGTCCCTGAGCCCCGAAAAGCGCGTGCATATACATTCTCACGGCTTCGGAAAGTGTCTTTCCCTCGGCATAAGCCTTATCGAAGACCTCGTTTCTAAACGGAATTCGAGGGAAATCACTCAGGTTATAACGACCTACGGCCCCTTTTTGGGAAGTGTTCCACTCGTATTTAGTCCCAAAGGCAAAGAAGTGATTAATCTCCTCAAAATCGTGGTCCTCCGTCGCCATCCAATAAATAGGGACAAAGCGCTGTGCTGGATAAGCTTCCTGAAGTTTTCGTGCCAGGTTAATCGTCGAAACCAACTTATAAATCACATACAACGGACCGGTGTAAATATTTAATTGATGTCCCGTGGTTACCGTAAAGGTATTTTCATCGCGAAGATCCACCGCCGGCATTTCTGCGCCAATCGCGGCATACTGCTCGCTTAGGACAGTCTGAAGAATCGTCCGCTTTTCACTCGAAAATCCTTTTTTCTCTGAAATTTGCTCTTTGAAATTTGCCAAAAGAGGTCCATTTCCGTAGAATTCCTTTAACGCTGGTTTCTGCTCTAAATAATCGAGTAGCAGTTTAGAGAATGCGTGCAGAGAAGAAAAGGAATGCGTTTTATAGGACATTTTTAGGTGCGGAATGTTTCGTTCTGATACTATCGTAAACGCTATCTGGGATAGGAATGTTCAATTTTTCTGCCGCCGTTTCTGGTTTTTCCCAGTTCAAATACCCTTTCACCCAAGCGAAAACCAGTCCTAAGGCTAAAATTCCGACGAATAATAAAATCTCGACTACGGCATAGATCGGGAACTCCGCGGCTGCTCCTGAGAGCTCTTTATTTTTCAATAAAGTTGCCGTGGGGAAGAGGAAAACCAATTCGATTTCGAATAGCACAAAAAGTAGTGCAATCACGTAAAAACGGGGATTGAATCGAATATTTGCGTTTCCTACGGGTGCTTCACCAGATTCGTAGGTGGAATTTTTCTCGACATTCGGGCGATTTGGGCGAATGAAGCGGGCAAGGGTTAATATCAAGCCCAGGAATAGGATTCCTGCGCCTAAAAATGCCGCCACATAGCCAAATTGCTCGATCATTGCCTTAACTTCAAATAGCCTTTAATCACCGTAAACGTAGTGACCGCAAGGAAAAATAGAATGATGTATTGAACGTAGTTGATGATGCCGGGGAAACTTTGGCCTAAATAAAAACCTGCCGTTACTAAAGTGCCCACCCACAGGGCTCCTCCTACGAGATTCAGCAAGATAAATTTGTACCAAGAAAGGTGGCTAATGCCAGCTAAAATAGGAGTAAAGGTCCGCACAATAGGTAAAAAGCGACTGATGACCAGCGCCATAAACCCATATTTATCAAAAAATTCGCGAGTCGATTCGAGGTGTTTCTTCTTAAAAAACCAGCCATCAGGCCTATTCATGAGCGATTTGCCGAAAAAGCGCCCCACTAAATAGCCCACGAGGGAACCGATGACGGCAGCTAGAAAAATACTCAATAAAAGCGAGCTTAAGGGCTCTTTCAAAACGCCCGTACCTCCAAAAACACCCGTCAAAAACAACAAATAATCTCCAGGCAGAAAAAAGGCAAAAAACAGGCCATTTTCGGCGAAAACAATCAGGGTAATCACCATCAATCCAGAACGGATAATGGTTTCAGAATCAGTGAGCTGATGCCACAAAAGATTTATTTCATCCATGATTTAGGCCGTCATTCCATCTTAAAATAAAATGAAAACATAAATATGGGTGAAAAATTCGAATTTTTGT
>CAILUB010000132.1 GCA_903837305.1 uncultured Cytophagaceae bacterium | reverse complement strand
TACTGGAACTATTAATACTTTTCAATCAAAAAACAATACTAATTTAACTGAAACAGCATTAATAAAAATTGTGCCTGTTTTTACAGAAGATTTGAGAATTTGTAAAGGAGATACAGTTCAATTTAACTTCACGATTCATCCTACACCACTCTTGACTGTTCCTGTTTTTGATACAGTTTGTTACAATCAGTCTACTAAACAAGTTCTTTTTTCCTCGAATTTACCTGGAGCAACGTTTGAATGGAAAAATTTGACACCTTTAATTAACAGTGGACTAGCACTGAGTGGTACAAATCCTATAAATTCATTTATCGCCACTAACACATCAAATACAATAGAAACTTCTATAGCAGAGGTGATTACAAAGTCGAATGCATGTCCGAGTAAACCATCATTGTATAAAATTACTGTGAATCCTAAAGCAAGGGTTTTAAATTCAGTTGCTTCTCAAGATGTTTGTTCTGGAGCATTAACCAATGAAGTAAAATTTAATTCAACTTTAAGTGTAACTCCAACGGATTACGTATGGGTATTGAAATCCAATCCAATGAAAGCAACTATTTCAAAGGAAAATGGTATAGGAAATTTGCCTAGATTGACGATACTCAACGATAGTTCGAGTATAGCAGAAGTAAAATTTAATGTAATTCCTTCCTATAATTCTTGTACTGGTGATACTTTTGTTTACACAATTCGAGTTTTACCAAGACCCAAAGGAACTATAGTTGCTCCTCAAATAATATGTGGAGGCTCGACTTACATTTCTCCAAATTTATCTTCTGATGTTAGCAATACTTCATTTAGTTGGAAACTTAGAGATTCATTATTAGTACCAGCTACAATTAAAGGCTATTTAAAAAGTGGGGTAGCAAGTATACCTGCTCGAATAATTGAAAATACGGGAATTGCTCCTTATACTTTAAATTACGATATTTCTACTAATGGATCTGGTTGTGCGGGCCAAACAATCGAATTTAAGTTGACGATTAATCCGGCTCCAAAAGTAGATTTTAGCATTCCTAATCAAACAATATGTAATAACGAAACATCAAAAGAAATTTTAATTAGTTCTAAGTCTCCTGATTCTTTTTTTGAATGGAAAGTTAATTCATTACCTGATAGTTTGAATGGTCTCACCAAAAAATCAGGAGGTTCAGTTATAGATCCATTTTTACTAATTAATACTTCCGTCAAACCTATTGATATTCTTTTTACGACTAAAGGTTATACAAATGCAGGAACTGTTGCTTGTTATGGTAAAGATTCTATTTATAAAATAACAGTTTTACCACTATCAAAGGTTAAATTTTTAGTTGATCAGCAAATCTGTCATGGAAGTAAATCGGATGCAGTTATAATTAAAGGAACAGCAACGTCTTATCCTTGGCTTACGAATTCTACAGGTTTCGGACTTTCTAAATTGTCGGGTGTAAATACTATTCCTTCCTTTACAGGATTGCAACCTGATACGTCTATCACTAGAAAAATTCAATTTATAATTCAGCCAAAATATACGCATCAAGGATTAACATGTGATGGGGTAGTTGATACATTAAATATGGCATTACTACCAAAGCCAATTATAGAGGTTGCTTCATCGATTATTTGTAAAGGAAAGAAAGCTACAATGACAGCTTTCGGAGCAGCGTTTAAGGCAAATTATTATTGGTCTCCAAATACTGGATTGTCATGTACATCATGTAACCCT
>CAILUB010000131.1 GCA_903837305.1 uncultured Cytophagaceae bacterium | reverse complement strand
CGTATCAGTTTGACGATGATTATTATTTTAAGTTGCCGAATAATCTGGTTATTCCTTTTAAGAGAAACGAATATTTAATTGATAGGTTTAATGATAGAGAAAAACGAGATACTATATCCTCAACCTCGCCAGAAACATATACAATCCAATATCAACAAAGACCTAGTCAAGATAGAGGAAAAATATTTAATAGGGCATTTTTTAGATTTTATCGCAATGCTGATTTAGAAACTATAAAATTTGAAGATGGTTTTATAACTACGGATTTAGCTTTTAAAAAAACAACAAAAGCAGATTTTACTGTCTTTATGTTTTGGTTGAGAGACATTCATGGCAATATTTACTTAATTGATATGTTTAGAGATAAGTTAGAAGGATTATCTCTAAACAGCGGTCTTTATTCATTTTTTCAAAAGTGGAGAAACGGCGATCCAGAAAATAATATTCTAGGCTGTTCTACCGCTATAATAGAAACCGCTGGCGGCTCTAACCTTCATTTTATATCTTGTTTAGAGCAAGGATTTCCAATTGCTGAAGGAGGTAAGTATGTTTATTTGGATTGCTCAATTAAAAAAGTAGTAAGAAGCTCCAACAAGTTTATTAGAGCAAGGCAATCTTTAAGCTGGCTTCAAGGTGGAAAAGTATTTTTACCAAGCTATGATGTGAAAATTAATGGCGTAAGCGATATAAATAACGATATAGTCGAGCCAATCTTAAAAGAAGTAGATGAATTTTCTGACGATGATTCTCACAGGTCGGACGATATGTGTGATAATATTATTGACGCTATAAATCATGTGAACACTAGGGGCTACAGCTCTAATGAGATAAATGTTTCTACAGTATAAAGGCGGGAGAAAAGCACCACAAACCTACCCACAAGGATAAATTACAATTCTCCCGCCCGCAATTAAATTTAATTACTATTCTTTGTTTGTCAAGGCAAAATAAGAAGTTAGTATATTTTTAGCAACTTCTGATGGAGAGATATTCTCGCGGTCTGAAATATCTTCTAGTTTTTCCATAACATCCTCATTAATCAGGACTTTAATTTCGTAAAAAGTATTTGGCATAGTGTTTATTTGATTAAGTTTGGATCTGGGGCTGGCTTTGTTTTATTGCCAGATAGCATTGCATTTACGACATCTAGCATTTTATCATTTTGAGAGTATGCTCTAAATTCAGGGATTGCTTTAGATAACATATCTCTTGCTTGATTAATTGTATATAAGTTGTTTTGGACTAGCTGGATAACCATTTGGATATAAGCCTCTTGGAATACTCTAACGCCAGAAGTATCTAAATCGAGAGAATATAAACTTACATCTATTTTTTTATCTTTTTCTCTAATAATAGAGCGCATAGCTTGCGTCATAGGATTTAGAAACATTAATTTAAAAGTTCTAAATGTTGCATCATACAAACCCTTCATTCTAGTATTTGTGTTGCCAGAATATTCATCTACACCCATGAAAACATTATAAGAGCCACCATCAACATAACCAAAGATTTTTTCAGCAGCTAATTTATCGTAAGCGGTTATCTCGTCTGCATT
>CAILUB010000130.1 GCA_903837305.1 uncultured Cytophagaceae bacterium | reverse complement strand
TGGAAATAAATCTTCTGCTACCTCGCGGCCATATTTGCGCAAGATGTTTGTCATCTTCAAATCGTCCGTTCCTGAAGCTAATACGAAGGACATATTCTTCAAGAACAAGGCGCTCTTGATAGGCGTCCAAGGTTCTGGACGGTAATTTAATAGTTTGTATTCTAAAGGTAATTCACGATCTGACAAAGATCCGATGTAGGCATTTACCCCAGCTGAATAGGCTTCCAGCGCCATTTTTGCAGCAGGATCTTGTTGCATTCCTTCGAAGGATTTCTCGGCACCATAAACAGAACCCATTCTGCGTTGGAATTGATCGGATGCCATTCCTTTTTCACCGACGATCTCGGAAATGCGACCTCCAGCGAAATGTGTTTGGAACTCCATTTGCCATAAACGGTCTTTGGCCGTCAAATAACCTTGTGCCAAATAAAGGTCATGATCATCCTGTGCAAAAACGTGTGGCACCCCCATTTCGTCATACACGACTTGAACGGGTTGATGTAGGCCATCAATTTGCAAGGTCTCTTCTGTGGGCTCCCCTGATTCTGGACTTTCGGCGTTCATCCAAAAGCCATGGAAAGGACTAAATATTTTACCGATAGGAGGAATAGTTCCCCAGCTTTGATTCATCGCATAGGTTAAAAACAGGGCGATTACCAAGGGAAAAGCAGATTTAATAATTTTCATTGATGAAATAGAGGGGGATTAATGAAATATCCGAAGAATTTTTTCTATTTTAGAAAGACAATTTTACAAAATAGTTCCATTAAGCCCAAATAAATTATCTTTAAAGCTATATGAAAAGACGCACCTTCCTTCAAACCTCCACCCTTTTAGGCGCCAGCCTGGGTGCAACAGCCCAAGCACCTAAATCCGAACCGCTGATTATAGCGACTTGGAAAAACGAAAAAGCGACCATCGCGGGTTGGAATAAATTGATGGAAACAGGCAAAGCGCTCGATGGCGTCGAAGCCGGTGCACGCATTCCTGAGGCAGATCCAAACGACACTTCAGTGGGTTATGGAGGTTATCCAGACCGCGATGGCCATGTTACCTTAGATGCCTGCATCATGGACCATTTAGGTAATGCCGGATCAGTTACCTTTTTAGAAGGCATAATGCACCCCATTTCAGTCGCTAGAGCCGTGATGGAAAAAACGCCTCACGTGATGTTATCTGGCGCAGGCGCTTTAAAATTCGCTAAAGACCAAGGATTTAAAGTGGAGAATCTATTAACGGAGACCTCAAAAAAAGCCTGGGAAGAGTGGAAGAAAGAATCCAAATACGAGCCTGTTATTAATATTGAAAGACACGATACCATTGGTTTATTAGGCATTGGAAAAGCGGGCGAAATCGCCGGTGCTTGCACCACGAGTGGCTTGGCTTTCAAAATGCATGGTCGTGTAGGCGACTCCCCTATTATTGGTGGAGCCGTTTTTTGTGATGATGAGGTAGGTGGAGCTTGTGCAACAGGATTAGGGGAATTTGTGATGAAGACCTTGGGCTCTTTCTTAATTGTCGAATTAATGAGACAGGGAATGTCACCTCAAAAAGCCTGTGAGGAAGCCGTGATGCGCATCGTGAAACGCTATAAATACAAGGAGTTCCAAATCGGGTATTTGGCCCTCAATAAAAAAGGAGAATATGGCGCATACGCCATCCAAAAAGGATTTAATTACACCATTACTAAAAACGGGAAAACGCAAGTCATTGAAAGCGCGTCCTACATGTAATTTTTATGGCAGCAGAGAAGAAAAAATATTTGTTTGAAATTGCATGGGAAACCTGTAATCAGGTGGGTGGAATTTACACCGTAATTAGGACCAAAGTACCATCTATGGTCGAAAAATGGGGCGACGATTATGCCTTATTAGGTCCCTATTTCCCCCAAACGGCTTCCGCAGAATTTGAACCTATACCAGTCACGGATGAAACGCCACTGGGTCGCGCGATTATCAGCTTGCGCCAGAAAGGTTTAGGTATTCATTATGGTTATTGGTTGATCACCGGCAAACCCAAAATCGTACTTTTTGAACTGGAAACCTTATTGCCTAAAGTCAATGAGATCAAAGGACGTATTTGGGATAACCACAAGATTTCGACCTTAGGAGTAGAGGATTTAGTGGACCAAACGATTGTTTTTGGGGAGATGATTCGCCTCCTATTAACCGAGGTGGCTGAAGAAAATAAAAATAAAACGCAACTGGTGGCGCATTTCCACGAGTGGATGGCGTCTACTGGCTTGCCGGATTTGAAGAAAGACAAGGTCAAAATATCGACCGTGTTCACCACGCACGCGACGATGCTAGGCCGCTATTTAGCCGGCAATGTGCCTAATTTCTATGACGTCATCGAGAACTTCGACTGGCACAAAGAAGCAAAGCATTATGGTATCGAGGCACAGGCTTGCTTCGAGCGCGCTGCTGCCCAAAAAGCCGATGTGTTAACCACGGTCAGCGATATTACGGCGAAAGAATGCCAGTATTTTTTAGGACGCATTCCCGAATTAATTTTGCCAAACGGCTTAAACATCCAACGTTTTGCCGCTTTGCACGAACACCAGAACTTGCACTCAAAATACAAAGAGAGCATTTCGAACTTTGTGATGGGGCACTTCTTCCAAAGCCAGCCCTTTGACTTAGATCAAACACTATACTTGTTTACCTCCGGACGTTTCGAGTATTCGAATAAGGGATACGATATTACCTTAGATGCGTTGGCTATTTTGAATCGCAAGATGAAAGAGGCAGGTTCGAAGAAAACAGTCGTGATGTTCTTTGTGACGAAACAACCGTATCATTCGATCGACCCTGAAGTATTGCATTCCCGCGCGGTTTTGGATGAAATCAGAGAGAACTGCCACGCGATTGAGAAGCAGGTGGGCGAACATTTATTCAAGGCCTCCGCATCATCCAGCGATCTGCAGTTGCCTGATTTAAATGCCTTCGTGGATGAG
The DNA here is from genome assembly GCA_903837305.1 of uncultured Cytophagaceae bacterium. Taxonomy (GTDB): domain Bacteria; phylum Bacteroidota; class Bacteroidia; order Cytophagales; family Spirosomataceae; genus Aquirufa. The sequence goes on along the minus strand of CAILUB010000130.1, from coordinate 3,794 downwards.
TATTGGCGAATGCGTTTGCGCAGAACAGTGCAAACCTGGAAGACGAAGGCACGTCCTAAAGTCGTGACGCACCTATTAAAGCAAGAAGACGATATCATTCGGAATTTACACCGGACGAATCTATTGAATAACCCTGATGATAAGGTCAAAGTGGTCTACCACCCGGACTTCATCGTATCTACGAATCCGCTTTTCGGTTTAGATTATGGCCAATTCGTGCGCGGTTGCCATTTGGGCGTTTTCCCAAGCTATTATGAGCCTTGGGGTTATACTCCACTCGAATGTATGGCGCGCGGGGTACCTACGGTGACATCCGATCTTTCGGGTTTTGGCGATTATATGATGCAGATTATGCGCGATTACGAACAATGGGGCGTGAGCGTGGTGAATCGCAAGACGCAATCGTACCAAGAAGCTGCGGAGCAATTAGCGAATCTATTATTCAAATTTGTCCAGCAATCGCAGCGCGATCGCATCACCCAGCGTAACCGCGTGGAAAGCATTGCGGACACGTTCGATTGGTCGAACCTGCGCTCGTATTATGACACGGCGCACGAACTGGCGATCATTAAAAAGAAGAGATAGTTACAAATGCTTCAAGGCCTCGCGTTTACTCAGCGGGGCCAACGCATTATTATCGACAAAATCCAACACCCATTCCGCATCCGTTCGCGCATATTGGCGAAGTGCCCAGCCGATGGCTTTTTGAATAAAAAATTCCTTTGAAGAACTCAAGTCCTGAATGGTTTTCGCCAGCAAAACAGTATCCGTTTTGTCTTTATACCCTAGAGAAAAAACTAAGCATACGCGCTGCAACCAGAAGTTCCCAGAATTCATCCACCTGTTTATCCAGGGATCTCTTTCAGCAGGGAATTGCAGGAAATAAGGGCCTAAAATTTGTGGCGCTAAAAAATCCACCACATCCCACCAAGAGTCCTCGCCTATCCATTTTTCGCACAAGGCAGGCACACGGTCATCCCATGATTTTTTGGCCTTAATTACATAGTCCATTGCGACATACTGAAATTCGCGTTCCGGCATCGCGAACAAGGCAGTGGAAACCTCAAACCAATCTTCTGAAGTTCCATATTGCTGATACAATGCCTTAAAAACCTCGTGACGCTCTGGTTTTTTCACCCCCAGAAAAGGGTATTTTTCCCGCATGTATTTGCGCATCCAAAAGGCATTATCAGCATCCCCAAGATCGCGTAAGGCTTCTGTTATCGCTTTAACAAAGGGATTCATCGATTCGTAAAATAAAGTTTGCCTTTCATTCCCCCCTCCTCGATTGCCCATTTAGAGGCATCAAAAGGTTTATAACGGATGTCTACAAAATTGATCTCATAGAAATTCTTCCATACCACTCCTTTTTGATCCATCTTCCGAATACGGTTCGCGGCATTCGAAACCACCTCGATCTCCACTTGATTTTGCTCTTGTAAGATTCCGTTGGGAATGGATAGTTGGAAAGGAAGTGACCAGATCATCCCCATGTCTTTCCCGTTGATTCGAACCTTCGCCATATCGCGCAATTCTGCTAGATGAAGTACTTTCGCGTTAGCGATTTGATCGGGTGACAATTTTAAGTCGAACGTATACCTGGCAGATGGGGTGGCAGCCAACGATGTATCTAGCGAGGTATAATAGTTGAAATCTGGCAATGCTATCGTTTTAGAATCTATCTGAACGCGCAGATTGGTAGGTTCGATTTCTGTTTTAACTTTAAGAGCTGGTGGCACCACTAAAGAAGGAATTTTAGCCACAGGCTGAATAATCACACTTTGACCCGGTGCTAAGGATATCCAGACATCTGATCCTTTTTTACTATAGGTTTTCGAATCCGTTAGTGGATCCCAAATCTCTACATTACCTGAAAGCTTCTTCAAGGAAATTTTTCCTTCGGTGAAACGAGAATGTAGATTGGTTATAAAATAGGCGGCGCCATTCGGAGTCTTCTTTCGAATAAAAGATAATCCTTTAGTAGCGATTGGCTCGGTAGAAACTCCTAAACGAGTAAGCTGATCTGCTGGGTCTGAAAGTACGCGCATTAATAAGGCGCTGCGGGCAGACTCCCAACGTTCTTTGGCCTCTTTCGTCTGATGAAACGTATTCAAATGGAGTGGCAAATGTTCCAAGAAATAAACTGGATAACCTTGTTTTACCCATTTCGCCAGACGCTCTAAGGTCTCCACCGAAATATAATGTGCCGCCGGAATTAACAAGACTTTGTAATTACCACCTGAGCGCGTTTTAAAGGTTTTACCAGGCGTCAATTCCAAATCGGACAATAATTCATCCGAGATATAATCCACCGAGAATCCCTTGTCTTGTAATAACCCCGCCCACTGGCCAAAAGAGGTATTCTTCAACCATTCCCGGCTATTCGCGTGCAATTCCAGCGTATGTAATTTGCCTGACCCGTTGTTTGCATGCCACACATCCTCCATCGGGAAATACAGTAAGGCATCGCTATCCGTCGGATTCGCTTGCAGCATCGTCTGCACATTTTCAATGTATTTATTCAATGCGGGCATCGCCTCCCAAAAATGACTTTGGGGATTAAAGTTCGTACTCGCATAAAATAACCACCCCGGCCAAGCAACTTCTGGCGGTGAATAAGTAGCCCCGTGGAAGAACACGTGATTCACACCACCCACAAAAACCTGGTCCAACACCGGTTTCACCTGCGCGATAGAAACCTTGAAGTGATTCCCTAACCAAGTCGCCGTTTCCGCCGAAACCAATTTCTTCCCCGTCAAATTCGCCGCCGAGCTCGCGAGTTTCAGCGCTCGAATATCCGGTATCCCAAAAGTCGTGGAATCATATTCCGGATCTACCCGATAGCCCGGAATGTCAAAAGGTTTCGAACCAAAAAACTCCGCCTCCGGAATATCTGCCGCTGCATAAATATCTAACAAATTACCGGGCGAACCATGTGCTTGATTTCGAGAGGTAAAGCCCATCGAATTAATCCAATGATCGAAAGGCAAGACAAAATTACGCTGCAATAAAGTCGATATTGTCCGGTGGTAATCCGCAAAAATTTGGTTTTCCTCCTCTGATTCCGCCTTTTTCTTCGATAATACATCGAAGTGTTTGCGCAGATCATAGCCATTCAAACGTTGAAAAGCGGGAAATAAATCCGGCGTATAATTCGACCCATATGCCTCGTAAGAGTCATTATAGATGGCTCTCAAAGGAGAATGAGACTTCTTTAAAAGGGGAACAAAGGTGTGGCTGTATTTGGCAAAGGCCTTCATATCGAAGTGATCGAGGACGAGTCCCTCTCCGCCGGGAGCGGCGCGTTTGACTTTTTGGCCGGTTAAACCTGTCGTAAATACGCCATCCACGAATTGGTATTTTTTTGCTGCCTCTTTCTCTGTGATCGTAGGTCCGCCCAAAGGCCAACCCGTCCCCATCGTCATATCGATTCCTAGTCCTAAACGCTTCGCCTCTTTCAAAGTAAAGAAGAATTTCGCTTGCCAGCCTGAACTTAAATAATTTTGAAATAAGGCTTCTGAGCCCTTAGCCCCGTAGATGGGAATGATGTGGAGACCGCCAAAACCAGCTTTGGCAAAATTCTCCAGATTATGAGTAATTCCTTTTTCTGTTACCGCACTCCCCGGCCACCACCAATAAGCCCAGGGTTTAGCGGTAGAAAAAACAGCAGGATCATCGGATGACCCTGCTGTCGCTATAAATCTAGAGGTAAATAACAGAAGGAGTAAAAAACATCTTTTCATACCCCGAATTACGTATTTTTATACAAAACGGCCTAACAAATTCTCTAAGTA
>CAILUB010000129.1 GCA_903837305.1 uncultured Cytophagaceae bacterium | reverse complement strand
CTTTTCCGTTTTTGCATTTTCAATTGCCTGGTTGTAATAGGTTAATGCTTCTGTATAATTCTTAGCTACTAAATAGGTGTCAGCTAAACGAAGAACGGCATTTGCATTTGCCTTTCCGGTTGGATTTGCTTTTAATTGATCTACATAATTCTTGAAAAAGGTATTCGCATTTGTGAAATCCTTTACAGAGAAATAGGCATAGGCGATTCCAATACGGTTTCTTTGTAGAAAGTCTGCTGAATTTTTATTTGAAACCAAGGGTTTGTAGACCTGAATCGCGGCTTCAAAATCTTTCATTTGAGAAAGACATTCAGCCTTTCCATAGGAAGACTCATCTGTTATCTTTTGGTTAGCTGCTTGAATGATCGCTTTATCGAAGTAGGTAATAGCTTCTTTATATTGTTCTTTATTGTAGGCCTTTATTCCGAGGTTATAGGTTAGCGTTTGGTAAGCCACTTTCATCTCTTCAGAAATAGGGATACCTGACAGCATGAGCTGAGTGGCAGGTTCTAGGCTTGGTAATTTTAAAAAAGCATCAGCTGCAAAACCTTGATAAGATACCGCGAATGTGCTATTCGGATAAGATTTAGCAAATTGTTCAATGGCTTCTAATCCTTTAATCCATAACCCTAAATCGATAGAAATGCTGATTGATTTGAATTGAGCTTCTTCTTTTTGTTCCAAATCAAAGTCTAGCTCACCCGCTTGGTTAAATGAACTAGCTGCATCTGATTTTTTACCAATTTTTAATTGAGCTAATCCTTGTAAATAATAGGCTTTTTGGCCTAATGAATCCTTTTTTAATAAACCTACGATGGATGCCAATGCTTCCTCGTATTTATCTAATGAATAAAGTGAAAAAGCCCTCTTATAGGTAGCCGTTTCATTCTTTGTGTTTTTCAAATAGGTTTCATAGCTTTTGGCGGCTTTGGCAAACAAGGCTTTCTTAAATTGAATTTCCGCTACTATAAGAGCAATATCTGGGTGAGAATTAGCAATTGGTTCGGCGTACTTTAATAACTCGTCCCATTGTTTAGTTTGTTGATAACTCGAAATAATCCAAAAAGGTAAATCTTTACGGTATTTAGAGTTTCCATTGGATTTTTTAAAATCAGTAATGGCATCTAGGTATCTTTTTTGCTGGTAATTAATTACACCCGCATAATAAGCAGCAGAAAAGGCATATTCCTCATCTGGATCCGATTTTACTTCATTGAAAATGGCTAAGGAATTAACATAATCCTTCGTCTCAAAATAGGCAACACCGAGTTTGAACCTTGCTTCCACATTTCCTAAAGAGGAATTCTCGAGATAACGAATGGCTTTTGCATAATTACCTAGGTCATAATAATACATACCCATTTTTCTGAAAAGCAAATTACTTTGTGCGCTATTCGGGTGATTAAGGTTAAAATGATAACCTAATACCTCTATTTCAGGTTGATTTAAATAAAGTGAGCACAATACTTGGTAATATTCTGCTAAAATCACCTCGTTAGTGTTTGCTTTTGATTGTCTGCTTAAAAAATTCGCAAATTCTTCACGGGCTGCCACATAGTTTTGCGCATCAAAATATTCTTTTCCTTGACTAAAATGAATTTGATTATTTTCAAAGGCCAGTGATTGCTGAGAAAATGACGAAAAATATAGGGATAAAAATAGGACGAGGCAGTAAAAGGATGATCTAAATACCATAGGTTTATTGTCAATATACAAGACTAAACAATAATACGATTTTTATGTCAAATAATTGTTTTGAGATTTAGAATTATTTGGAAAAAAATAGCACATGTTAGACTATACGGCTGATTTTTATAATTTTACTAAAATCTATTTCACAACAAAAATACTTATGAAGTTAAAACTCCTATTCTTGAGTGTATTCGCGTCAATTAGCTGTTTAGCCGGACCGATCAAACACGAAATCAGTATGCCAGAGCCCTACTCTCATTATTTTGAGGTCAAAACGACGGTAGATGTTAGCAAAGAATCCAATTTTTTTGATCTTAAAATGGCAGCTTGGACACCAGGTTCTTATTTAATTAGAGAGTATGCGAAAAATGTGGAGTCTGTTTCGGCGGAATCTAATGGTCAAAAAATCGCAATCTCTAAGTTGAATAAAAATACGTGGCGTGTAGCATTAAGTGCGGGTTTAAAACAGGTTTCCGTTCGTTACCGTGTTTATGCCTATGAAATGTCAGTTCGAACCTCTTTTTTAGACGATGCACACGGATATATCAATCCAGCTAGTGTCTTGATGTTTTCGCCTAAATATGCTTCCGGACCTCAAGAATTGACAATAATTCCTCATAAAGACTTCAAGAAGGTGTCAACCGCCATGAAAAATGTAGGAGGCTTCAATTATGTAGCTAAAAACTTAGATGAATTGATTGACTCCCCTATTGAGATCGGAAATCACAAGGTTTGGGACTTCAAAGTGAACAATATTCCACATCAAATTGCTTTTTATGGTCCTGCTAAGGTCGATTCTGTTAAGTTCTTAAACGATGTACAGAAGATGGCTGAGGAAGCTCAAAAAGTAGTAGGTGTGCATCCCTGTGATCACTATTTGTTCATTATCCACAACTTAAATCGTGGTGGTGGAGGTCTGGAGCACTTGTATTCAACGACTTGCCAAGTAACGCGTTCTAGTTATGAGACGACTAAAGGGTACCAGGGGGTTATGAATTTATTAGCCCATGAGTATTTTCACTTATGGAATATAAAGCGCATTCGTCCTAAATCTTTAGGGCCATTTGACTATGAAAATGAAAATTATACGCACAATTTATGGTTCTCCGAAGGAATTACAAGCTATTATGCGGATGTGATTAATCAACGTAGCGGCATGGTTTCTACAGCTGATTACATCAAAGGCTTAGGGGAAGATATTTCTGGTGTTGAAAATACCCCAGGAAATCAAGTAGAATCTGCGGCTGAATCTAGCTGGGATGCTTGGATTAAGTATTACCGTCCGAATGAAAACTCGCGTAACGCAACAGTCTCTTATTATGACAAAGGCTCTTTATTAGGAGGTGTCTTAAATATGTGGATTATTCAACAAACGAATGGAGCTAAATGTCTGGACGATGTTTTTAAATTATTATACCAAACCTATTATTTGAAAGCTGGACGTGGATTTACAGATCAAGAATTAGAAGATGCATTTTCTAAAGTGGCGGGATCTTCTGCTTCAAATTTCTTTAAAACGCATATTTATGGGGTCAAAACACCTGAGTACGCGTCTCTATTTAAGGCTTTTGGCTACCAATTTACGGATACAAATTTGTCTAAAACCATTCCTTTTGTAGGCGCTAGTATCGCTGGAGGCCGCGTAATCTCCATTTATAAAGGAAGTTCAGCTTATGTGGCAGGCTTAAATGTGGGTGATGAAGTATTAAAAGTAAATGGGGCTGATTTCCCAGGAATCGATAAATTATTAGCAGATAAGAAAGCAGGTGATTCGTTAGTCTTCTCTGTGAAAAGAGATGGAATGGAGCGTACGTTCTTAGTTGCCGTGCAGCAAACGCCATTAAAGGCTTTTGTGATTGAATCTGAGGTTACACCGTCGGATGCGCAATTGAAACTCCGCCATAAGTGGTTAGGCGGGAATTAATCCGTCTGTTTAGCCATTTCGGCATACATATTTTTAAAGGTCTGTAAGACGAAATCTTGAAAGGAGGAGCTGGATACCAGCTCCTCTATTTCATTTTGGGAAGAAAAGTCCATCACTGAATATTTGTAACTCTGCTCTAGATGCGGAGTCTCAAACTTTACGATGTATTTCGAATTCCACTCAAAAAGGGAGATTCGCATCTGTGGATGGCTTATTTCCTTGATAAAATGCATTAGTCTTGAATGATTTTAACGCTTTGGATTTTATCTCCTTCACGTACTAAATCGATTACCTCTAATCCTTCTACTACTTTACCAAAACACGTGTGCTTACGGTCTAAATGAGCCGTATTGTTACGAGAGTGGCAAATAAAGAATTGAGAACCACCTGTGTTAGGTCCACGGTGTGCCATGGATAATACGCCACGATCGTGGAACTGATTGTTTCCTGTTAATTCGCATGGAATCGTATAGCCTGGGCCACCTGCTCCTGTTCCGTCTGGGCAACCTCCTTGGATCACGAAATCATTGATAACGCGGTGGAAAGTAATACCGTCATAAAAGCCTTTCTCCGCTAAGTCGATGAAGTTTTTAACGTGGATAGGTGCATCCTCTGTGTAGAATTCGATTTTCATTAACCCTTTATCGGTTAACATTTCTGCGTATGCCATAATTTTACATTTAATTAAGCTACAAAGATGCGAATGAAATTTG
>CAILUB010000128.1 GCA_903837305.1 uncultured Cytophagaceae bacterium | reverse complement strand
CTTCGATTTAGGGTATAGCCCGGAAGCCTGGGATGCTTTCTTGAAATCTGCCTTAAAGCAGGGTTTTTCACAGGAAATCATTGAGAAAGCAGGGTTAGTCACACAAAAGAATGACGATGGAAAGGTTTATGACCGTTTCCGCAACCGCGTTATATTCCCGATTCACAATGTGTCAGGTAAGATTATTGCTTTTGGTGCTCGTATTCTTAGAAATGATGCGAAGAATCAGGCCAAATACCTAAACTCACCGGAAACGGAAGTCTACCATAAATCGGCGACGCTCTATGGCATCGCGCAAGCGAAGAATGAGATCCGGGCAAAAGATGTTTGCTATTTAGTAGAGGGCTACACGGATGTGATTTCTTTGCATCAAGCGGGAATTAAAAACGTAGTAGCTTCTTCGGGTACGTCTTTGACCATCGAGCAGATCAAGTTAATTGGTCGCTTCACCCAGCACGTTACCGTTCTTTACGATGGAGATTCAGCTGGTATCAAGGCCGCCTTGCGTGGGATGGATTTGATTTTAGAAGAAGGTTTGCAAGTGAATTTGGTTGTTTTTCCTGAGGAAAATGATCCCGATTCTTTCGTGCGTAAGATTGGTTCAGAAGCCTTTATTGACTACATCAAGAAGGAAGCGAAGGATGTGATTTCGTTCCAAGCGAATCTGTTCAAAGAAGAAGCGGGGGACGACCCTTTCAAGAAGGCCGAAATGATTAAGGAAATGGTGCAATCCATTTCGAAAATACCCGATGCGATTCAACGTAGTCTTTTTATCCAGAAGACCGCCACGATGATGCGGATGGATGAGGACGTGCTTTTAGCGGAATTGAATAAGATCCAGTTGAAAAAAATCAAAGGAGCAAGTTCAGATCCTCAGCAAATATCTGCAAAGCAATATGCTGAGGTGCGTCAATTGATTGAGCCCACTTTTGCGGATGATGACGAGCCGGCGCAAGTTCAGAATCTAGCCTATTACCAAGAATTAGAATGCGTCCGCCTTTTGATCAATTACGGACATTTAGAGATCAATCCGGAAAAAGCTCCAGGTTTAACCGTAGTTCATTATTTGATTGAAGAATTAGAAGGAACTGTTTTCCAAACACCTTTATTTATTCGCATCCTGGATTTGTGTAAACAAGAATTTGCAGCTCAAAGGGCACCTAAGCCAGATTTTTTCTTGCATCATTCGGACGAGGAAATTCAATCCTTCTCCATCAATATCTCCTCTGATAAACATTCAGTGTCTTCGGAATGGAAGGATAAACATGAGATTCGCGTGAACACAGATGAGGAAATGCTGGAAGATTTAGCTTATAAGAATGTATTACGTCTGAGGAAGGTCTATAATGACCAACATTTGCAAGAAATCTTAAGCAAATTAGATGCTTTAATGGCGGATGCAGCGGAAATGGATGAAGTATTGCTTGAATTCATCCGTTTGAAAGAAATTCAAAAGAATATTTCCCAGGAATTAGGCACCGTTATTGAAAAATAGCCTATTTTTGCGTTAGAATGAAGAAAATACTTGCCATAATGCTATTCTCTGTACTGCTTTACCAAGCAGGCGGTTTCGCATTACGGTATTTATCAGAAGTCAATTCGGTAGGCTCTGACTCGGAAACGGAAGAGACTGTTGTCGTTAAAATTCCCATTAATTTGCCTTATCAAACGGATTGGGTATCTTCAGAAGAGGTAGAGGGTTCTGTTCGCCAAGGTGATGAATTCTACGAAATGAAGGAGCGTAAGGTGGAAAATGACACCTTAGTAACGGTGATGGTGAAAGACCGAAACGCACGTGAAAACTTCTTTGATTTAGCGGAGCAGGTAAATGAACACCTGACCGATGAGCCTGGTTCTACACCTGCTAAAACGAAATTAATCAATACCTTAGTGAAAGAATATTGTGCTCAGTCGTCTGGCTGGGTTCTTTATATTTTGGAATGGCCTGCTTCGATTGAGGCGCCCATTCATTCTATTTTATCTACTAAAGACTTCTCGTCTGATTTT
>CAILUB010000127.1 GCA_903837305.1 uncultured Cytophagaceae bacterium | reverse complement strand
GAGAAGAAATTAGGAAGACCTAAAGGAATTCCTGCTAAAACGGATCTTAATGACCAAGTTACTCCACCTGTGATCGTCCAATACACCAAAACAATCGCGGCGGTAGCTAGCGATCCTAATAGGAGCATTAAGGTAAATGAAATACTCCCGCCCACTTGCTGAACGATAGCAGCATTCAAATAATTAAAGGCTGTATTCGTTATTCCATAAGCCACAAAAACGGCAACCAAAGCCCAAATATCTGGCTTTTGTACCGAACCTTCTCCCGATGGACTACAGAAATAGATGGCAGTAAACGACAATACGAGTCCTGCAATGACAGTCAAAGTCAAATCCCCTCCGGTCTTCCAAATAAAAAGATTCACCATCACCGGGATCACTAAGGAAATATTATTCGCTAAAGAAGTGGGCGCCATTCCATTCTTAACTGTTGAATAGCCCGACAATAAGAACGTAATCACGAAACCAATTCCAATACCTAAAATACCCAATGAATACCCTGTAGAGGGCCAGTGGAAAGGAATCGCATCCATTTGATGAAAATAGCCGGTTAGAAAACAAACAGGATAGTTCAACAAAATGGCGATTCTCGTATCGATATTATACTTCGCATGCACGCGAAAATTCACCAATAATAATACCGAAAAAACGATAGTTAAAAGTAGGGCGACCATCTTATGAGTTCTTTACAAGGTCTTCTAAAAGCGCCACATATTCCGGCGAATTATTCAAGCTCTCTACTAATTGCCAGTGTTCACCACCTGCTTCTTCGAATAATTCCTTATACTCCTCACCCACTTCAATCGTGGTTTCTAGACAATCCGCTACGAAAGCTGGAGAGAAGGCTAAAATCTTCTTCTTCCCTTCTTTAACCAACTTCTTGATCGTTTCATCCGTGTAAGGTTGTAACCAAGGGTCCCGGCCTAAGCGGCTTTGGAATGCTGTTCCGTATGTCCCAGGCTTCAAACCCATCTCCTTCGCAATTAAACGTGTGGTCTCGTGGCATTGTGCCCGGTAGCACGTATGATTCTTCTCCGTGATGCTTTCACAACAAGTCCCAAAAACACAGGTATTCTTTGTGATATCTCCTTTGCGAATATGACGTTCGGGAACTCCGTGGTAGGAGAATAAATAGTAATCGAAGTCGACGTCTTTTTGGTAATTCGCAGCTTTATCTGCGAAGTATTTGGCAAAAATCGGATGCTGGTAAAAATAGCTCACCATCGAAAGAGATGGCATAATTTGCCAATCCGACATAATTTCCATCACGCGCTCATAAACGGAACCCGTAGTAGCTGAAGCGTATTGTGGGAAGAAAGGAATGACGATTAATTTCTTCAGATTTGCCTGTTGCATTTCTGACATGACCGACTTTAAATCCGGACTTTGGTAACGCATAGCTAAACGAACCATGTAACCATCACCTAACTTCTCAGTTAAAGAAGCACAAACGTCTTCTCCATAAAACTTAAGAGGTGAGCCGCGCTCCTCCCATAATTCTTTATAGATTTTAGCAGATTGAGGTGCTCTAAAGGGAGCAATGATGCCATTCACTAACAAATAACGGAATGGATAAGGTATGTCGATGACACGACCATCCATTAAAAACTCCCGTAAATACTTGCGTACACTTGGGGTACCCGGATCATCTGGAGTTCCCAGATTCACTAATAAAACACCGATCATATTTCTAATTAAAGAACAAATTTGTGCCTAAAAAACTAGAATACCCAACCTTCTGGTGTAATTTTTGTTCTGGTAGCCGATTCCATACAAGGTACCTGATCTTTACAACCAAAGGCGCTTGCGCCCGGAGGACAACTGTAGAGAAGACCAATAACCGGAGGAATCATTGGATATTCATTGATAGGTATATTTTGTTTACGATCAATCAAAAAGATCTTTTTACGAACGGAAAACACGTTAAAGATACCCAAAACTCGTTCAGTAGGATTAGTCAATGATTTGATATTTAAACTAAACCTAGTTTCAGCAGGCACATCAAATAAAGAACCGGATGATTGAACTTGTGCTATCAAGGATTGGTAAAAAGCGAATGCATTTTTAGTAATCGAACGTTGTTCTAATCGGAAATAATAAGGAGACCAATTATCAAAAGGGATACGTGCTACCTGGCGACCTACTACACGTTGTCCATTTGTTAAGGCATCCGAGAATACATTCAAATCATTATTTGTGGTAATACTCCAGCATTTTCCATCACACAAATAGTTCAAAACTTCATCAGTGGGATTCCTAGGCACGACACAATCTAATCTATTAAAATCATATTTAGCCCCATCCGTACAGGTGGCACAATAATTTAATTGTTCATAATGTTTCCAATTCCATAAATAATAATCCCCCTCCGATGGCAAATCTTTGAAATCTAGATATACGGTAAAACCGGATCGCCTAACATCTACTTTTGAATATTGATCAAAGATTTCAAAACGAGTGATCGTATTTTCAATCTCCGGTACCGCTTTCATTGTTTCTTCGGTGCTTTCGTAAGTCTGACCACTTAACATTTTCACATTCAACTTATAGGTAGATCCAACCTTTCCGACAAATCCTTTTGGTGGATAATAAGTTCCACGAGGAATACCCTCTGTAAAAGAGGTCTTGAGGCCATTTTGATCCGTAATCGAAACGATTGCCTTCGAAATAGGAAGTGCCAATTGAGAAGTCAGTTGATTAGAAGAACTTGTTAATCGCACTTTACTTAATTCTGCGTCATCAGAAATATCTGCCTCTATTGTCGTAAACGAAGTGGAATCCACTTGAATAAAATCATTAATAGGGTTTATACATGCCCAAGTCACCATGCCAACAAGCAAAAGGAAAAATACTATTTTTGTGATTGATATTGGCATGACTATAAGAATTTGAAATTATAGGTTAATGAGATAAATGGAGAGGCGAAAACACTCAATTCATAAGCTTTCAAACCACTTCTGCTTGATTTAAAGAAAACCGAATAAGGATTTTGGCGACCATATAAGTTATAAACTGTAAATACCCAGCTACCTTCCCAACGTTTTTTAATCAAGGATGGATTATTGATCGTCCAAGAGAAGTCTAAACGGTGGTAGTCGCGAACACGATCATTATTACGTTCCGCAAATACAGGGTATACTTTGCCTCCAATTTCATAGGATCCAGAAGGAGAAGAAAATGGACGACCCGAGTTATACGCAAAAGTAAAAGAGAAACTATGGTGTGTCGTAGGTTGAATATTCAACATCATATTAAACGTGTGTGGCTTGTCATAATTTGTGGCAAACCATTCTCCACTATTTATTGACTGAACTTCTGGAAAATCGCCTATCATTTGATTGAAGGCTCTAGCATAAGTGTAGGAAATCCAGCCAGATACTTCGCCTTTTTTCTTCTGCACCATAACTTCCATCCCATAGGCCTTACTTTTTCCTGAAATTAATTGGGTTTCTATTGTTGGGTTTAACTGAAGATTAGCCCCAGAAACGAAGTCTAATGTGTTCCTTACGTCTCGGTAATAAGTCTCAATGGATGCCTCAAACACATTTTCATTAAAGGTTCTAAATAAACCCAATGAGAGGAAATCACTTTGTTGAGGTTTAATAAAACTATCCGAAGTCTTCCATCGTGAAGTAGGTAATGGTGTAGTATTATTGGATAATAATTGAAAGAATTGTTGTTGCCTATTATAGCCAAATTTCATTGTCATATTTTCTCCAAACGAATATTTCATCGTCAATCGAGGTTCAAAACCACCGTAAGAGGCCATCACTTCCCCTTCCTCATAAGTAGTTTTTTTAACAATTGAATTTAATGAAGGTAATTGACCTGGTAGATATTCATTGACTACACCCGCTCCTACCCGATAATAGTGCGAATAACGAAGCCCAGCTTGAACCGTGAACTTGGGACTCAAAGTCCATTCATCATCAGCGAAAATTCCTACTTCATAGGACTGCTCTAAAGGAAGCTTTACCGTAGCGACCCTTGAAATAACACCTTCATTCAGATAACCAGGATTTATATCATAACGTGTTCCTGTTAGACCAAAATTCATCTTGTGGTTTTCACTCGGTTGGTAATCAAAACTAGTAGTCAAGTTTCGATATAAGATAGAAGAATTTAAATCAATCGTATTTACCGTATCTGGTGCAAAGGTTTTAGTCATATAATCGGTAAGAGAACCACTCACCATCATATTTAATTTAGGAGAAAAGTAGTGATTCCAATGCACAGCTAGATTTTTATGACCATAATTAAATGAAGTCTGTTTCGCAACTACGTTTTCAATACTGAACAAAGAATCCACACGGTAATAATCATGACTCAAATAGGTCGAAAGAGAAATGGTATTTTTCGTGTTAGGTCGGAAATAAATCTTTGTAGCCACATCTGAAAAATTTGCCCGCAAGTTTTTTAAATAATCAGGCGCAAAATAGTTGAACAAAAAATCATTTACCGATAATCGTCCCGCAACTAAAACAGATAATTTCTCTTTTATGATGGGAATTTCAGCCATCACGCGATTCGAAACTAAACCAATTCCACCTTGCATTTTAAACTTCTCGGTATTAGGCTCGATCATTTTGATATCCAAAACAGAAGCAGTGCGACCTCCAAAACGCGATGGAACACCTCCTTTGTATAATTCTAAATCACGTATGGCATCTGAAGCAAAAACAGAAAACAAACCAAACATGTGTGTCGGATTAAAAATAGGCGTATCATCGATATAGATTAAATTTTGATCCACATTAGACCCTCGAATATTTAATCCATTTGCCCCTTCTCCTACGGAAGATACCCCTGGAAGAGACTGCAAACTGCGAATTACATCAACCTCCCCCATCATGGTTGGGAGCTTTTTGATACCTTTTAAACTTAATACAGTAACACCTAAAGAGGGCGTCTGAATATCGCGCTTAGTCGCAGCACTCGAAACAATTACCTCTTCTAATTGCTTGGTTACATTGTTTAACTGAACATTTAATTCCCTATCCGCTTTAAGAGACACTTTCAAACGAAATGGATTATAACCCACAAAACTTACTTTAATCACCAATTCTCCAGCAGGAAAATAAACTTTATAGTTTCCTAAGGAATCCGTTGTAATTCCAAACTTTTTAGAATCAATGGAAATATCTGCTCCTATGAGAGGCTCTCCTGTAGAGGCATCAGTTACTTTTCCAAAAATAACAGGGAGAGAGACGGTTTGGGCGATACTTTGATGTGAAAGGACAAAAAAAAGTCCCATACAAAAGACTCTAAGTAAGAGTTTGATCATAGATAGTAGGTTAACAGATTCAATTCTGTAAAGAAACACTTTTTATAATGAACTCTTTACATCAAAAGCGACCAAAGCGCAGAAATTGCGACGAAAATCAGGGCAAAGGGAGTCAGCACTTTCCAGCACAAATACATCAACTGATCTACCCGAAGACGAGGTAGCGTCCATCTAATCCACATTTGAAGGGCAATTAAGCTATAGGCTTTCAACATCAGCCAAACAAAACCAATCAGAGTAGCATAGATGGTGCCAGGCTCACCATTCGTCCAATCTGCTAAGCGAACAGATCCGATATTAGGCAAAGGAGAATACCAAGCCCCCCAAAACAATATAACGCCTAAAACACTTACCAGAAGCATTATTCCATATTCAGAAAGAAATAGCAATGCCCAACGCATACCCGCATATTCTGTATGGAAACCTCCTACTAGTTCAGATTCAGCTTCCGGAATATCAAAGGGAGCCCTGTTCGCTTCCGCTAAGGAGGCAATAAAATAGATGATGAACAAAAAGAAATACAAAGGCATGCGCACCACATTCCAACTTAAGATACCTCCGGTTTGTGTCACATCGATCCCTAAGCTTTTAATTCCAAATAAATACTGCGTTTCAGTTGCGAAAATCCCTTGTTGTAAAGCAATATCCTGTAAATTAAGCGATCCAGAAATCAATACGACACATAAAATCGTCAACCCCAAAGGAATCTCATACGAGACTAACTGAGCTGCGGAACGAATTGCTCCTAAGAGAGAATACTTATTATTCGAAGTCCAACCGGCTAACAAAATGCCTAAACTATCTAATGAAACAATTCCCATTAAGAGCATCAATCCCATCTGGGTTTGACTTCCTTGCAAAAAAGTGCCAGAACTTAAAGGAATAACAGAAAATGCTCCAAAAACAGATAAGAATATAATCCAAGGAGCTATAAGAAATAAACGCTTTTGGGCATTTTCTGGAACGATGTCTTCCTTTTGGAATAACTTCAACAGATCCGCAAAAACCTGCAACAAACCCCATTTACCCACATTCATTGGCCCTAATCTATCCTGCATAAAGGCAGATAACTTTCGCTCTACATAAACGCCTATTACGACATTTACAGTCAACAAAAGCAAACAAACGACCAGAGCGATCCACATTAGCTAATTTGATTAAGGGCTTGTAGGAAATCTGCTTTTAAATCTTCTACTGACTCAAGACCTACCGCAATACGAACTAAACCATCGGTAATCCCCAAAGTAGCTTTCTCTTCTGCTGGTAATTTAGCGTGTGTGGTCGAAGCTGGATGTGTGATAATCGTGCGTGAATCACCTAAATTAGGAGATATAGAAGCTATCTTCAATAACTTACTAAATGCCACTACCTTTTCAAATCCACCTTTAATATCAATAGTTAGAATACCTCCACCATATTTCATTTGGCGTTTTGCCAATTCAAATTGCGGATGTGATTTCAAATAAGGGTATTTTACCTTATTTAAGGCTTTATGTCCCTCCAAAGCTTCCGCTAAAGCCATCGCGTTCTCTGAATGCTTTTGCATTCTGAGATCTAATAATTCCAAACTCTTGGATAATACCCAAGCATTAAATGGCGATAGAGAAGGACCTGTATGGCGCGCAAAAAAGCGAATGTCATCGATATATACTTTCTTTCCGCAGATCACACCCCCTAAAACACGGCCTTGGCCATCAATATATTTCGTCGCTGAGTGAATTACTAAATCTGCACCTAAATCCAAAGGAGTTTGCAAAATAGGTGTCGCAAAACAGTTATCAACGGCCAAAATCATTTCTTTCCCCTCTTTCAAGGCAGCTAATGCTTTCAAGTCAATTAGCTCTAAACCTGGATTTGATGGAGATTCACAGAATAAGAATTTCGTATTCGGTTTAATAGCGCCTTTCCATGCATTGATATCAGCACCAGGAACGAAAGTGCATTCAATTCCCCATTTCGAGGTAATCTTCGTCAAAATCTGGATACATGAACCAAATAAGGCATTAGAGGCGACTATATGATCTCCTGCTTTTAATAATCCTGCCATTGATGCAAAAATGGCAGCCATTCCAGTAGAAAATGCAATACCATCCTCTGCATTTTCCAACATATTCATCTTTTCCACGAACTCATCCACATTGGGATTCATATAACGTGAATAGATATTGCCCGCCATTTCGTCCGCGAATATTGCTCTCCCCTGCTCCGCATCCTCAAAAGTGAAGCTAGAAGTCAAGTACAATGGCACCGAATGCTCTCTATTTTGAGATCTTTCGGCTTGAATACGAATGGCTTTGGTCTGTTTTTGCATATTCTTCAAATTAATCTACAAATTTAATAGAATACCGCTGATATCCGCCCTTGGATGATTACAAATTTCTTGACCTGTTTTTGACACCTTACTGAACTAAATTATTTTAAGATAATTGAGTAAATTTCGAAGATTACTACCTTATAATGAAAACTAAATAAACTATGAAAAAATTGATTATACCCTTTTTAAGCTTGTTTTTAGCGATTGGATCGTTTAAAGTACAAGCTCAAAAATGGACCAACCTATTCGACGGAAAAACCTTCAAAGGTTTCAAGCAACTCAATGGACAAGCTAAATATGAAGTAAAGGATGGCGTGATGGTGGGAACCACTGTAGCGAACACACCAAATTCCTTTATGGCTACCGAACAAGAATATGGAGATTTTATCCTAGAATTCGATGTCAAAGTAGACAACAAAATGAATTCTGGTGTTCAGTTCAGAAGTTTATCCATCCCTGAATACCAAAATGGACGCGTTCACGGTTACCAAGCCGAAATTGACCCTTCTACAAGAGGCTGGTCAGGCGGCATCTATGACGAATCACGCCGTGGGTGGTTAGCCCAGAACGAACTTAAACCTGAGGCGAAGAAGGCCTTTAAACTAGGGGATGTTTGGAACCATTACCGCATCGAGGCAATTGGAAGTACGATCCGCACCTGGATTAACGACTATCCTGTCACCTATTTAGTAGACGATATGACGGCTAAAGGTTTTATCGCCTTCCAAGTACACGCCATCTATGGAGAGATGAAACCAGGCATGCAAGTGATGTGGAAAAACATCCGCATCCAAACAGGAAAAGAGATGCAACCTCGTCCTTTGGACAGCAGAGTTGTAGTAGACAACTACACGTTAAATAATGTATCTGCTCAAGAACAAGCACAAGGTTTCCGTCTATTATTCAACGGGAAAGACTTAACAGGCTTCCGTTCAGCATTTAAAACCACAAAACCTCCTTCGGTTTGGACGGTAGAAGACGGAACGCTACATGTAAATAGTAAAGGTGGTAAAGAATCAGGCAATGGTGGGGATATCTTAACGAATGACAAGTTCTCCGCTTTCGAATTAACGTTTGATTTTAAACTAACGGAAGGTGCAAATTCAGGTGTTAAATATTTCGTGAACGAATCGTATAATTCTGGAATGTCAGCAATCGGCTTGGAATACCAAGTTTTGGATGACGCAAAACACCCGGATGCGAAATTAGGAACCGTAGGAAATCGCACATTAGCTAGTTTGTATGACATCATTCCATCGAACAAAATCGATGGTCGTTTCCAAAAGAAAATAGGCGAATGGAATCAAGGACGTATCATTGTGTATCCAAATAACATCGTTCAACACTGGTTAAATGGCTTTAAAGTGATCGAATATGAGCGCAAAAGCAATATCTTTAAAGTGTTAGTTGCACATAGCAAGCATAAAGTGTGGGATGGTTTTGGTGCGCAAGATTCAGGTCCAATCCTTTTCCAAGAACACGGGGATTCCGTATTCTATAAAAACATCAAAATCAGAGAAATTAAATAAACCAACCTATGGAAAGAAGAGAATTTTTACACAAAGGTGCCCTAGCTTCTCTAGGTACTTTAGCATTTAGCCCAAAATCGTACAGCAAGATTCTTGGCGCAAACGACCGCGTTCGCGTGGCTTGCGTAGGTTTCTCTGATCGTCACCGTGCATCGCATGTGCCTCCTTTCAAGGCTTTGGCCAAAGGAATGAACTTCGAAATGGTCGCTCTATCTGATCTATGGAACCGCCGTAGAGATGAAGGAAAAGCCTTTTTAGAGAAAGAATTAGGTGGATCTATCCAGACTTACCGAAACAATGAGGAATTGTATTCTGCCAAAGGAATCGATGCCGTTTTCATCTCCACAGCTGACTTCCAGCACGCTTTACATACCATCGAGGCTGTAAAAGCAGGTTGCGATACCTATACAGAAAAACCCTTAGCTGAAACGATGGAAGATAACCGCGCGGTTTTAAAAGCGGTTAAAGACTCAGGCAAAATCGTTCAAATCGGATCACAACGTCGTTCAGGAGAGAACTACTGGGCTGCGGATGAATTCATCAAGTCGGGTAAATTTGGCGATATAAAAATGGTGGAATTGATGTGGAACGTCAATCAACCAGGTCGCTGGAGACGCCCAGAATTAACGAGCATCTTAAAAGAATCTGATATTGACTGGAAACGTTACTTAATGAACCGCCCAGCAGACAAATTTGATCCTCGCAAATACTTAGAATATCGCTTATTTTGGCCTTATTCATCAGGAATTGCAGGACAATGGATGTCGCACCAAATCGATACAGTACACTGGTTCTCCGGTTTATCTCACCCGAATTCAGTCGTGGCAAACGGAGGAATCTACCAGTGGAATGATGGCCGCGTAAATGCAGACACCATGACTGTGGTAATGGATTATGGTAAAGGAACCAAAGGATTCCAAGTTCAATTCACCTCCCGTTTCTCTAACTCAGCTGGTGGAACGAAAGAAATTTACTACTCTAACGGTGGCGAATTAAACCTAGACACGAATACGATCTCTCCTAACGGAGGTCTTCGTGAGCGTGAAGCCAAAGCAATGGGCCTTCAAGCGAACCTTTTACCTACAATGAAAATTGAAGGGGCTAAAGTAGCAACAGACGCAGATACAGGTGGAGATATCTTAACTTTCAACCACGTGAAAAACTGGATGGAATGCGTTCGATCTCGCAAAACGCCTAACGCTCCTATCGAGGCTGGTTACCAACACTCCATCGCTACGATCATGTCTAATGCGGCTTATCGCACCGGACAACGCGTTACTTTTGACGAGAAAACGCAAGAGGTAATGGCGGGAGATAAGGTGTTTAAGTATTAGTCGGGAGTCGCTAGTCGATAGTCGCTAGTCGATAGACTTGTAAAAGTAGAGATTATAGAGTAAAGAGTAGAGATATTTTCAAAATGGGGGCGTAAGCCCCTTTTTTGTTAAATAGAGTAGAGATAATAGAGTAAAGAGTATAGATTATAGAGAAGAAAGAATAAAGATGGGATCAAAAAGAAAGCAAAAGCTCCTTTTTGATGATTAATGTAAATATTAGGTCATACTACTGTAGTACTTACTTTATTCTTTGTGCTTTATGCTTTATGCTTTAATAAGATTTTGTAAATTGCAGTATAATAGACTACCCCCTCTATGGCAATCATTTCAACTAAATCAAAAAAGGACTTCTACCTGCACGTCGCGATCTTAGTGACGTTATTTTTGGTGCTATTTTTTGCCTTCTTTTTTGTGTATTTACCCTGGAGTACCCATCACGGGGAGACCATTAAAGTTCCTAATTTGAAAGGAATGTCGATGGAAAAAATGGAGGAATCAGTCGATGCGAATAATCTAGAATACGAAATTTCAGACTGCACCTTTGTAGCGGACAAGCCGCCTTTGACGATCTTGTCGCAATATCCATTGCCGAATGCCTTAGTTAAATCAGGTCGTAAAATTTATATTACGATCAATTCAGAAACCCCTCCTACCATCCGAATGCCTAATTTGATTGGTCTATCTGTAAGGAGTGCAGAGCAGCAATTGGTTATTGCGGGATTGAAAAAAGGGATAGTGCATCAAGTGAATGATCCCCGTTTGAAAGAGGTGATTGACATGCAGGCTTTGGGACGTAAAATAATGGCTGGAAATAGTATTCCAAAGGGTACAGAGGTTGATCTATACATTGGAAATGGAACGGCGGATGTGGAGATTGAATTGCCAGATTTGATTGGAAAACCGATTGATGAGGTGTCTATTATTTTGGCAGGAATGAATTTAAAATTAGGCAAAGTGACCTACGAGGCAAATAGTGATTTAACAGCAGGAACTGTATTCAAACAGACTTGTGCAACTTGTGATGGAACAAGTATTCATCCGGGTGATACGATTGATGTTTGGGTAGTAGGTGACGGAAATAACGAATAAGATGGATATTACAATTGAAGAATTAAAAGAGCGAATGGACAAGGGCGAAAAACTGAACTTGTTCGATGTGCGCGAAGAGTATGAATTCGATGAGTTCAACATTGGGGCGACTTTGATCCCTTTAGGTGAATTGCCTGATCGTTTAGAGGAGATTGCTCATCTAAAAAACGAAGAAATTTTAATCCATTGCCGCTCTGGAGCTCGTTCAGGACGTGCAAAAGACTATTTGACAGCAGAAGGCTACGCAAATGTGCGCAACGTATTAGGCGGAATGATGGCCTGGCAAGCAGCTGGCTACTAATATGACTGCCGCTGAATTCAAAGCTGAATTAAAAAATGTAAACCTCCTAGATATACGGACTCCCAGAGAATGGGATGAATTAAGTCTAGGAGGTTTTCACGTTTCATTGGATACGCTTTTGGAGCGCATCGATGAAATTTCAAAAGAGAAAAACTGGGTGATTATCTGTTATAATGGGACCCAGAGTTTGATTGCGATGCGTCTACTGAAGGCCAAAGGCTTCACGAATATCGACCACCTCGAGGGCGGGCTTGAAGCCTACTTAAGCCTCTAATTGTTTCAAAACTTCTACGAAGGCTTTCGAAGGATGCAAATAGGTAAACTCGTCTTGGTTTCTAAACCAGGTCATCTGTTTCTTTGCATAATGACGATTATTGCGTTTTAACAAGCGAACCATTTCCTCTTCATCGTATTCACCCCGAAGAAAAGCATATACTTCTTTGTAGCCTAGAGTTTTCAAGGCGTATAAATGCTGTTTATCCTCAAAGGCACGTGCTTCTTCCACTAAACCAGCCGTGAGCATTTGATCCATCCGTTGATCGATTCGCGTATACAACTCTTCACGCGGCCGTTCTAAACAGATCTTAATGACTTGAAAAGGGCGAGCAGGTTTTTGAGCTAACCGAAATTCAGAATAGGGTTTTCCGGTAGAAAG
Source organism: uncultured Cytophagaceae bacterium (assembly GCA_903837305.1). GTDB lineage: Bacteria > Bacteroidota > Bacteroidia > Cytophagales > Spirosomataceae > Aquirufa. Next base: position 19,422 of record CAILUB010000127.1, on the reverse strand, counting down.
GCAGACTTCGAGCGCGCGAACGACGCGTTGCGGATTTTTGGCATCTACCTGATTAGCATATAGCGGATCTAATTGCTTCAATTCTGAAAACAGTACCCAAAGACCCTCTTTTTCCAAACGTGCATTCAACGTTTCGCGCAAGGCTAAATCAGCTTCTGGCATCACATCCAAACCCTCCATCAAAGCTTTCAAGTATAATCCTGAGCCACCTGTCGCGACTACAACATCGTGCTTTTTGAAGAGTTTCGTCAATAACTTCATAGATTCCCGCTCGAAATCACCCGGAGAGAAATAGTCCTCTACCGAATGGGAATCGACAAAATGGTGGGTTACCCCACCCTGCTCTTCCATGGAAGGTTTCGCAGTACCGATTGAAAGTTCTCGATAAAATTGACGGGAATCCGCCGAAATAATGTCCGTCTGTAGGTGCTTCGCTAAATCCACACAAAGTGCGGTCTTACCCACTGCCGTGGGACCTACAATGACGAGCAGTATTTTAGTTGATTTTTTCAATGATTAATAGGTATTTTTCTTTCCGTACCATTTACGGCCAGAACTAGCCTTATCGAAAGAACGAGCTGGCTTCGCATCTTTAGCTGCAGCTGCCGGAGCACTGGGACGAGAACCTCCGCCATTACGCGATTGACCTTGCGGTTTTTTGGCAGCTTTCTCCACATGCAACACTTTCATCGGGTATTTGTGGGCTTCGACTACTGGAATCTTTTTCCCAATTAATTTCTCGATGTCCTTTAAATACGCTTTCTCCTCAATATCGCAGAACGAAATCGCAGCCCCTTTTGCACCTGCACGACCGGTACGACCGATACGGTGAACGTAGGTTTCAGCGATGTTCGATAGTTCGTAATTAATGACAAATTCTAATTCGTCGATATCAATACCACGTGCTGCGATATCGGTAGCGACAAGAACACGTGTTGTTTGGGCTTTGAAGTTTTTCAGCGCTGTTTGGCGGGCGTTCTGGGACTTATTCCCGTGAATCGCTTCTGCCTTGATGCTAGCTTTTAATAGCATTTTTACCACCTTGTCCGCACCGTGTTTTGTACGGGTGAAGACTAGGGCTGTTTTGATCGAAGTATCTTGTAAGATGTCAAGCAATAGATCGTTCTTATTGCCTTTATCTACAAAATAGACTGATTGATTAATGATCTCAACGGTAGATGAAACCGGTGTTACAGAAACGGATGCCGGGTTTTTCAAAATACTACCCGCAAGTTTCACGATTTCTGGTGGCATCGTTGCTGAGAAGAATAACGACTGGCGTTTGTGTGGCAAGGCCGCTAATAATTTCTTCACGTCGTGGATGAAACCCATATCGAGCATGCGATCCGCCTCATCTAAGACGAAATATTCTACATCTGCGATCGATAAAAGGCGTTGGTTCATAAGGTCCAAAAGACGTCCAGGCGTCGCAATCACCACATCAGCTCCGCTGCGGATGGCTGAGACTTGAGGACTTTGGCCTACTCCACCAAAAATAACCGCATATTTCAAGTCCGTATGACGCGCATAGGCTCTGAAACTTTCACCGATTTGAATCGCTAACTCCCGAGTAGGCGTTACAATCAAGGCGCGGATTTTCTTATTTTTTTGGTACGACTTGTTCTCTTCTAAAAGTTGAATGATGGGCAACGTAAACGCTGCTGTTTTACCCGTACCCGTTTGGGCGCAACCTAATAAATCCGTGCCACGAAGGACAATGGGGATTGATTGGGCTTGAATAGGTGTAGGATTTGTATAACCCTCTTCTTTGAGCGCCTTTAAAATAGGCTCAATGAGGTGCAATGATTCAAATGACATATTACTGTATAAAGATGTGTTATGAGCAATGAAATAATAACAAACATCCTCATAATGTGGCGCAAAGGTACGCCTTTTATTTCACAGATTCGGCTAATCGGCCCATATCAGCTAAAACCTGCTTGATCTCCTCCCCTTTTTGGGTCCCTATTAAGACCGGTTCACCTTTTTTGAAATTCAATTGCAAACCTACATTTCCAGCCGTATTGTAGACTAATCCATTCCCACTAAAGCTGTATTTAATCCCCCAGCCACCATATTCTAGTAAGGGACTATACGTCCTAACATAACAAGCCGAAAGAGAATCCCAGGGGTAAAACTTCTCCTTTAAATGGAAAGGGGTAAAACGTACATAAATACCTTCTTCTGTGATTCTAGTGACTAATTTCATTTGCCAAAAAAACACAGGCAATAACATTCCCACAACAAATGATATCATGAATGTGCTGGTGGTGGGCGGTGATACGGTGGCAATCGAGTACATCATGGTCAACCAAGATCCAATGATAATCAGCCATAACCACCATTGGGTGAAGCGTTGTGTTTCGGTAAACATAGGCAAGAATTTTGGCTCAAATTTAGCAGAATTAGGCAGAAAATTTTAGATTTGTTAAAACCTATTTAAAATAATGTCAACCAAAAAACAAAGCCTCGCCTACATTATTAGTGCGTCGTCAGTAGGTACCTTAATCGAGTGGTATGATTTCTACATTTTTGGAAGTTTAGCCACCGTATTATCGACCAAATTCTTTCCAACAGATAATCCTACCGCCGCCTTTCTAAATACCTTAGCCACTTTTGCAGCTGGATTTGTAGTGCGCCCTTTTGGAGCCTTAGTTTTTGGACGATTGGGCGATTTAATTGGCCGAAAATATACCTTTATGGTCACCCTGATGCTGATGGGAGGCGCCACTTTTGCCATCGGATTAATTCCCTCTTATGCTACTATTGGTGCCTGGGCACCCATTTTAGTCTTAACACTACGACTTTTACAAGGACTCGCTTTAGGTGGAGAATACGGTGGAGCCGCAACCTATGTGGCTGAACACGCACCCGCTGAAAGACGCGGGTTTTTTACTTCGTGGATTCAAACGACAGCTACTTTAGGTTTAGTCATTTCCTTAGCTGTCATAATGGCCACTAGAGCATCTATGAGTAAAGAAGCGTTCGATGACTATGGCTGGAGAATTCCATTTCTGGTTTCTATTTTGATGGTGCTCGTCTCTCTTTTAATCCGTAAAAACATGGAGGAATCACCCATGTTTGCTAAGGCCAAAGCAGAAGGAAATATTAGCAAGAACCCCTTAAAAGAATCTTTTGGAAATAAACTAAACCTAAAATATGTGCTTTTAGCGCTTTTCGGGGCTACGATGGGTCAAGGTTTAGTCTGGTATACCGGCCAGTTTTACGCACAGACTTTCCTCTTAAAAATCTGTAATCTGGATGATATTCAGACAAATATGATTTTAGTCATAGGACTATTATTAGGAACCCCTTTATTTGTGATTTTTGGTGCCTTATCAGATAAAATAGGACGTAAAGGGATAATGATGGCGGGTATGATTATAGCCGTTTTCTCGTATCGCCCCATTTTTGACCAGATGTATAAAACAGTGGATGTGACCAATAAAACCGTGATTCCAGGTTCTGAAAAGAGTATTTTAAATGGCAATACGATGACTATTACGAAAGAATTTACGGATGGTAGTTCGTATAAAAATGTAATTACAGAAGTTTCTACAGATAAAACGGAATCTAAGATTAGCATTAAAATAAACGAGACAGATCAGTGGACCTTAGTGGGTTATGTCTTTCTCTTGATTTCTTTTGTCACCATGGCATATGGTCCCATCGCCGCCTTTTTAGTGGAAATGTTCCCTACGAAAATTCGGTATACCTCGATGTCCTTGCCCTACCACATTGGGAATGGTGTTTTTGGTGGCTTAATGCCTGCCATCGCTACCTTCTTAGTTTCCAATGCACAAACGGCAGGAGTTGTCCAAAAACCCTATTTAGAGGGATTAAACTACCCTATTGCTTTAATTAGTGTTTGCGTAGTGATCGGAATTATTTACATCAAATCAGATAAAAAAGCAGCCTCATGAACCTTATAAAACGTATTTTAGGCATTGTTTGGATCGGTCTTGGAAGCGGTGCAGGCATTTATTTGATTTATTTCCAAGCGGTTCCTTTGTGGGCCAAAGGCGGGAATGACCTCGTACCTGCCATTATTTACACCTTTGTTTTAGCTCCCCTTATATCGATTGGAATGAGTCTTTTTGGCTACTATTCACTTCAGGGAGAATTTGATAAAATTTAATTATGAGAATCACAAGCCTAGCAGATTACCAAAAAACGTATGAATTAAGCGTACAGCAACCAGAGAAGTTCTGGGCAGGCATCGCAAATCAATTTGATTGGATCAAACCATTCACGAAAGTGTTAGACTGGAATTTTGATGATTATTCGGTCAAATGGTTTGAAGATGGCCAAATGAACATCACAGCCAATGCACTAGATCGCCATTTAAAAACGATTCCAGATCAAGCAGCCATCATCTACGAACCAAATGAACCGGGAGATGAAGCCATCACCTTAAGCTATCGCGAATTACATGCCCGCGTATGCAAATTCAGTAATGTGTTGAAAAATCAAGGTGTTAAAAAAGGTGATCGTGTCTGCATTTACATGCCCATGATCCCTGAATTAGCCATTGCGGTTTTAGCTTGTGCTCGTATTGGAGCTATTCATTCGGTGGTTTTTGGCGGATTTTCAGCCCAATCTATTGCAGATCGCATCAATGATTCAGAATGTAAAGTCGTTGTCACTACGGACGGAGCTGTTCGGGGTAACAAGACTATTCCGATGAAAGAAACGGTGGACGATGCCTTAGTCACCTGTCCATCAGTAAAAAAGGTCATTGTAAAAACACGAACTAAAACGCCTGTTTCGATGATAAGCGGTCGTGACCTTTGGTGGGAACAAGAAGAAAACGAGGCGGCAGCAGATTGCCCGGCTGAAGCGATGAATGCAGAAGATCCTTTGTTTATTTTATACACTTCAGGATCAACCGGAAAACCTAAAGGCGTTGTTCATACCTGTGGTGGCTACATGGTCTACACCGCCTATACTTTCGCTAATGTATTCCAATATAATCCTGGAGAAGTATTCTTCTGTACCGCAGACATTGGCTGGATTACGGGCCACTCTTACTTAGTATATGGACCTCTTTTAAATGGAGCAAAATCAGTTCTATTCGAAGGAATTCCTACTTATCCAGATGCTGGACGCTTCTGGGATATCATCAAAAGACATTCCGTTAACATCTTCTACACAGCCCCTACTGCGATTCGTTCGTTAATGGGTTTTGGAGATGAACACATCGAAAGCAAAGACTTAAGTTCGCTACGTGTTTTAGGATCTGTGGGTGAACCATTGAATGAAGAAGCGTGGCATTGGTATAATGACAAAGTAGGACATGGCAACTGCCCTATCGTCGATACCTGGTGGCAAACTGAAACGGGTGGATTGATGATCTCGCCTATCGCTGGAATCACTCCATTAAAACCGGCTTTTGCAACTTTACCTCTACCGGGGGTTCAACCCATTCTGGTAGACGAGAATGGAAAAGAAATCACCGGAAATGGAGTTAATGGTAATTTATGTATCAAATACCCCTGGCCATCGATTATTCGCACCACATATGGCGATCACGAGCGTTGCAAATCGACTTATTTCTCTACCTACCCAGGTTTATACTTCACTGGAGATGGATGCATGCGTGATGAAGATGGCTACTACCGTATCACCGGTCGCGTGGATGATGTGATGAACATCTCTGGACACCGAATCGGAACGGCAGAAGTAGAAAATGCCATCAATATGCACACGGGTGTGATTGAATCCGCTGTCGTAGGCTATCCGCACGATATCAAAGGACAAGGAATCTATGCCTATGTCATCTGTGAACACCCGACCATCAATGATGATTTGACCCGCAAAGATATCTTAGCGACCGTGACACGTGTGATTGGGCCTATTGCCAAACCTGACAAGATTCAATTCGTGACCGGCCTGCCTAAAACACGTTCCGGCAAAATCATGCGCCGTATTCTACGCAAAGTGGCTGAGGGCGATACATCTAACTTAGGAGATACGTCTACGTTGTTAGATCCGGGTGTGGTGGATTCGATTATCAGCGGAGCATTATAAAACATTGGAGCATTATAAAGGAGCTCCGCTCCTTTATAATGCTCCAATGCAGAGTATAGATTATAGAGTAGAGAGTATAGATTTAAAGCATAAAGAATAGAGCACAAAGCATAAAGTTGGAATCGCCGATGGCGATGAATTTAGAGGTTTTTTTCCTACGGACTCATTCCCTTCGTACTGTAAACTGCCCACTGTCGACTGACTACTGCGTTATTCGCTTCTCTATTTTGGCCAAAACATCAAACGCAGTTTCCGCCATCTTGTTCCCTTTATTATCAAGTAAGGGGTTAATTTCAGCTACTTCTAAACAAACTACTTTCTTTGTAGCGATAAATAATTCAATGATGGCAAGTACCTCTTCAGAACTAAAACCCGATTTTACGGGAGTCCCTGTTCCATACGAAATTTGATCACAATCGAGTGAATCCACATCGAAAGAAATAAATATCATGTCTACTTCGTCCAGTTTTTGGATGGCTTTTTCAACACAATTCGCTAGACCCGAGGAGCGTATTTCTTCTACTTTTTGATGCAGAATTCTATTTTGATCGATAATATACTGCTCAGCTGATTCAAAATCCCGTAGCCCCAAAAACACTAAATGATCACTTGAGAATTTAGGCTGGGATAATCCAATGTTCTTCAACTCGTTCCAAGATTCGACTGTAGCATGCGAAACCTCATTTACCGCACATGCTTTGTTATCAATTTGCATAGCAGCGGCTAACGGCATACCGTGTATATTTCCGGAAGGAGATGTAAACGGGGAATGTAAATCAGCATGTGCATCGATCCAAACTACTCCCAGCTTTTTCTGTGGATAAGCTTTTTTTATTCCACTAATTACACCCACTGCAGAAGAATGATCACCAGATAAAACGATAGGAAAATACTCATTTTCTAAAGTAGAAGAAACGTGGTTACAGACGCGTTCACACTGTTGTAACACATGGTCTATTCGTTTAGCAAAACTATTGGTATTCTTTTGGTAGATAGTTTCGTTGTGGGTAGGAATATCTTCAAAAAGATGACGATGAAAAAAATCGTTATCTACATTGATCGCAGCAATTTCAAGGGCATCGATGCCCATATCTGATCCTCTAGTACCGGCGCCTATATCCGATCTATTCTTCAGAAGTTTGATTTTCATGGTTTTGTTGATAAAGTCGCTGCCGCGCAGCTTAGTCGCCTACGGCTTAGCCAAAAGTCGCCAGAAAATTACAGGCAAGGGTTTACAAAATTATTGCGCAGCACAATTTTAAAACCCTTGCCTGTAATTTTTACCAAAAATACGTGTAAAGAGCAATCAATCCCATCACCACCACGACCGTTCCTAAAATGAAAGAAGGCTCGAGTTTGAACATTTTGGCATCAATCTCCAAACCTTTCGGATTGTTCTTGCTTTTAGGATCCGCTAATGAAATAATCACCATCGAAACCACACAGAAGATAAACACCCAGCCCATGCGGTCCATAAATGGAATCATGTACACATCTCCATCAAGGAATGCTGTATAGAAAATAGAGTCATTGACGCCAGTCCAAGTTGGAATGTATTTCGTTAAAATGGAGAAAGAAACACCTCCAATTAGCGCAAATAATGCCGCATTCGACGTAGTTCTCTTCCAGAAGAAGCCTAAGGTAAATAAGGCAAAAATACCAGGTGAAACATAACCAGTATATTCTTGAATGAATTCAAAACCACCTTTTTTATCGATACCCATTAAAGGTGCAATCACGATAGCTAATACCATGGCAACAACTACGGCTATTCGGCCAATAGAAACTAATTGCTTTTCAGATGCATTCGTATTGATGTATTTCTTGTAGATGTCTAACGTAAAAATCGTAGAGATTGAATTCGCCTTACCCGCCATTGAAGCTACAACAGCTGCGGTTAAAGCCGCAAAGGAAAGACCTTTTAAACCAGCTGGTAACAAATTCAATAATACAGGATAAGCACTATCTTGGTTGATAACTCCATCTTTCAACATTTCTTGCTGGAACATGCCGTCCTTGTGCAATAAATACGCTGCGATACCAGGTAAAACCACGATAATAGGCATTAACATCTTCAAGAATGCTGCGAATAAGATACCGTTACGCGCGGTAGGCAAATCTGCCCCTAAAGCACGTTGCGTGATGTATTGGTTACAACCCCAGTAGTTCAGGTTGATAATCCACATACCCCCGATTAACACGGTTAGACCTGGTAGAGAAGGGTAATTGGCATTATCCTTGTTTAATATCATGTGGAAATGCTCTGGGGCTTTGGCTAATAAATGATTCATACCATTCATCACACCTTCACCACCGAAGTGGTCTGATACCATTTGGAGTGCCAAATAAGTCGTCGCTAGACCTCCTAAGATTAAGAAGAAGACCTGAATTACATCAGTATATCCAATTACTTTCATTCCACCTAGCGTAATAATCACTGCGAAAACAGACATACCAATCATACAAACCGTAAAATCTATACCTGAAATAGTGGTAATTGCTAGGGCTCCTAAATACAAAATAGAGGTCAAATTAACTGCTATGTACAGCATTAACCAGAACACAGCCATAATTAAACTTACTGTAGGTGAATATCGTTGCGATAAGAATTGAGGCATCGTGAAGATTTTATTCTTCAAATAGATCGGCATAAAGAAGATCGCCACAATTAAGAGCGTTGCTGCAGCCATCCATTCGTAGGTAGCGATGGCCAGACCGAGTCTAAAACCATTGCCGGACATGCCGATAAATTGCTCTGCTGAGATATTGGATGCGATTAAAGACGCACCAATCGCCCACCAGGTTAACGAACCTTCCGCTAAAAAGAAGTCATTCGAGTCGGATAATTCGGATTTTTTCTTGTTGTAAATCCAATAGCCGTATCCAGCTACTACCACGAAATAAAATAGAAATACGAGGTAGTCGAGTGTTTGTAAACCGTTTGATTGCATAGAGTTTTAAAGTTAATTTAAGGTCTTGAATTGACTAAATTAACCTTTTTATCGGAATTGTACTAATTCCAAAGCTCTGGTTTTACTAAAACTACCTCTTCCTCGCGGTCTACGATGACCATTCCAGGCAATAAATCCTTCGTTTTGCGAACGTACTTTTTCGATGTAACGATGACAGGACAAAGAGATTCTGTCTGTCTTTTGGAGAAATAGGCTGCTAAACTTGCTGCTTTTTCAATCACGAAGGCTGGCACGGTTCTATTTTGAGGGTTACGCACGATAACATGAGAGCCGGATACGTCGCGAGCATGTAACCAGATATCCTGTTTCTTCGCGTATTTCAGTGTAAGAAGGTCGTTATTCTTTGCATTTTTCCCTACCCAAATCACCCAACCTTCTATTTCAAACTGCTTAAATGGCAATTCTTCGGCGGATTTTTTATCTGTCGCTAAGGCTAAAAAGGGTTTCAAGCCTTTCCGAGTTTCTACGGATGCTAAAAAAGCGATTCTTTGTTGTATTTCAGCTATCTCCTGCTGCTTGCGTGCAATATTTTCTTCCCAATGGGCTAGTTCTTTGGAGAAATTCTTTGCCTTACGGTAATAATTTTCTGCGTTAGCAGCTGGACTCAGCGTTGAATTTAACTTAATCGTGATGGGTTGATTTCGGTAAAAATCTTCTAGCACCACCTTGCTTTCTCCCTCCGGAACTAGGTGCAAAAAAGCCATCAAAATATTACCTATTTCTTCGAAGGGAACATTGGTCTCTCTGATCACCTTTTGTTTTTCCTGCTCTTGCAGATAGAGTTGAGATTTCGCTAAATTTCGTTCTAATCCCTCCTGTATTTGTCTTTTCTCCCGAGTGAACTCGCCTACCGAATAATGCAGCACATAGAATTGATTCAATGCGGCAATCGGATCCGTCGTTTCGAATAGCGTTGCGGAAGATGGCGGGAATAAGGTAAAACCAATGCCTTTAGATGTGGAAACCACGTAAAAAGACCCTTCATCTAGGATTTGAAGCATCTTTTGCACTAGAGCCCATCGATCATTCAGATTCAAATTTTCATATCCTCGCGCGACAAGCCAGGCTTGCCCTTCTTTTCCTAAGGTGGGAAATAGTGGAAAATACTCGCCATCTGCTGCCTGAAAGGCTTCAAAACTTTGGTCGATGGAACGGGAGATGGAATCTAAAGCTAATTCATCGTCTTTCTTTAGTCGTTTTTGGAATTGAGAATCATATTCTCCGTCTCGGTATAGAATCAAATTTGCCCGGTTACCGAATAGCTTAAAAACGAGTACATAATTGCCCAAAAAATGAATCCCAAAGGCGCGTTCATTTTCATACATCTCCACTTCTTGGACTTCAGCTAACAGTAAATCAGAGAAAAGGTCGATGGAATTTCGGCCGGCACGGTGGAAAGAATCGGGGAATTGTAAGCTGGAAAACTGGGGACCGAGGGAGCATTTGATGTAGAAATCATCGCCGTTTTGGCGTTCAAAACCCAAAACTAATTCATCCTTCTCCTGCGAAAAACACTGTTTTAAGCGCGCATACATCAATATCTGACGTAATTGCCCTGATAAAATCCGTAGAAAATAATAGTTATTGTGCATCGCTTAGCCTAAATTTATCCTCATGTCATTGATACCCGACTCCTATCTCACGATCGCAAAACCAGCTGAAGGACTTTACAAAGATAAAGGAAGTAAATTCATCAGTTGGGCATATCCGGTGAAAGATTTGGAAGAAATCAAAAGCCATTTAGCTTCCTTGAAAGAAGCGCATCCGAAAGCACGCCACATTTGTTATGCTTATCGACTCGGATTTACCCCTGAAGAAGCTAGATCCAATGACGATGGCGAACCCTCTGGAAGTGCAGGAAAGCCGATATTAAATACGATTCTTTCCCAAAATCTGCATTATGTGTTGGTGGCGGTAGTTCGTTATTTTGGCGGAACATTATTAGGTGTTCCTGGCCTCATTCAAGCCTATAAAGAGGGGGCAATAGAGGCGCTTGAACAGGCCGAAATCTATGAGAAAGAGCCCATGAAAATCCGTAATATTCAGTTTAGCTATGCTCAGATGAATGAAGTGATGAAAATTTGTAAAAAACACCCGATTTCGATAGTAAATCAGGTAATTGATAACCTTTGTACCTATGAATTGACGTATGCATCTCGCCACGCGGCAGAGATTGATGCCTCTTTAGATAACCTATGAAAACGTATAAAATTTATTTAACCTCGGCTGGAATTCAGGTTCAGGATCAGCAAGGGCTGGTTTGCTCGGTTCCGGGAAACTGGGATGAATTTATTAACCAGCCCCATCTTTTTCAACAGTGCGCTTCATTGAATTTTCAGGAGGCCAAAATCGAAACACCCCTCTGCCCTATCAATTCACAAGAAATTTGGGCGGCTGGTGTGACCTATTTGCGCAGCAAAGTCGCACGAATGGAAGAGTCTAAAGAATCTGGCGGAGATACCTTTTACGACAAGGTGTATGACGCCGAGAGGCCTGAAATATTCTACAAAGGTAATCGCTTGCGTTCCGTAGGGCCAGGTGGAAAGGTGCGGATTCGGAAGGATTCTTTTTGGAATGTACCGGAACCGGAATTGACACTTTTTGTCAATAAACACAGAGAATTAGCGGGCTACAGCATCGGTAACGATATGAGTTCAAGAGATATCGAGGGAGAAAATCCCTTGTATTTACCGCAGGCCAAAGTCTATGACGCCGCCGCAGGCCTCGGACCTTGCCTATTAGTGACCGAAAAACCGTTGGAACCCACTACCATCATCGCGATGGAAATCATCCGAAACGGCGAAAGCGTTTTCCAAGGCGACACCGAAATCTCACAAATGAAGCGCTCACACGCCGAATTAGTCGACTATTTAACCCGCGAAATGTCCTTTCCATCAGGCGTCTATTTGATGACGGGCACTTGCATCGTCCCGGATCCGCCTTTTACCTTACAATCCGGAGATAGCATCCACATCACGATTGAACCCATTGGAACCCTTATTCAAACCGTCGCCTAATGAATTATAAAGACGCCTCGATTGCAGAAATCGACTCAGCCATAGCAGCTGCAAAAGCCGCATTTCCTATTTATCGCCGCATTTCGGATGTTAAGCGTGCTGCCTTCTTAGAAGCCATATCCCGCGAAATAATGGCGATAGGTGATGATTTAATCCAAAGCGCCTGCGCAGAATCTAACCTCCCAGAAGCGCGTATTACGGGAGAAAGAGGTCGCACAACGGGCCAAATTCAAGCCTTCGCAGACTTCATCTCTAATCCTGCTTGGAAAAAAGAAATCCACGATCCCGCTCAACCGGACCGTGCACCTTTACCTAAACCAGATTTATTTCAAACCCAAATCCCGCTAGGTCCAGTGGCCGTTTTTGGGGCTAGCAACTTTCCATTAGCCTTTTCTGTAGCAGGTGGAGATACGATTTCTGCCCTGGCTGCCGGATGTCCTGTCGTTTTCAAGGCACACCCTGCTCATCCTAAAACGGGGGAGTTAGTCGGTTCAGCGATTTCTAAAGCGGTCGCTTCCTGCGGTTTACCCGCAGGCGTTTTCGCCTTGATTCACGGTTCTTCGAACGAGGTAGGATCCCATTTAGTGCAACACCCAGCTATTCAGGCAGTTGGTTTCACAGGATCATTCCGAGGTGGAAAAGCCTTGTATGACTTAGCCGTTCGCAGACCTCAGCCTATTCCCGTTTATGCGGAAATGGGCAGCGTGAATCCCGTTATTTTATTATCGAACAAAATCGCCGAAAATCCAGCAGCCCTAGCAGCCGGATTGGCCGGTTCAGTTTGCTTAGGCGTGGGCCAATTCTGCACAAATCCGGGCCTTATCATCCTTCAAAAGCAGGATGCATCTTTCCTTGATTTGCTGGCAACAGAATTAGATAAATTACCATTGGGCACTTTCCTAACGCCCGGAATCGCATCTACCTACGCTTCCGGCGTTACTAACCTTGCCAAACACGCAAAGCAATTAACCTCGCGCGAGCTACCTTCTCCTGCCCTATTTGTGGCAGATGCGGCTAGTGCAAATCATGCGATTTTGGAAGAAGTTTTTGGCCCTTGTTCTGTGGCTATTTTAGTGGAAGATGAAGCAGAAATGTTGACGTTTATTGAGTCAATGGACGGACAATTAACGGGAACTATTCACGGAATCAAAGCCGAAATTTCAGAGGAATTAATTGACACTTTATTGCAAAAAGTAGGCCGCCTATTATTTAACGGTTTCCCTACAGGCGTGGAGGTTTCTGGCGCAATGGTCCACGGTGGACCTTTTCCAGCTACTACAGACTCGAGGAGTACGAGCGTGGGAACGCAGGCGATTTATCGGTTTACGAGGATGGTGTGCTTGCAAAATAGAGTATAGATAAGAGAGTATAGAGTAGAGATGGTCTATTTTCCTATCTCTACTCTCCTATCTCCTCTCTATACTCTTAAAGCTCCACCTCCACATTTTCAAATATAAGCTCCCCCTTACCATCCAACTCCATCATCACCGCCGAATCTTTCTGAATCTTGCCAGATAAAATAGCCTTAGACAATTCGTTCAAGACCGCTTTTTGAAGCACACGTTTCATCGGACGACCACCGTAATTCGGGTCATAACCATCGTTCGCTAACTTATTCAAGGCTTCCTCCGAAGCTTCCAACGTAATGTTTTGTTCTGCTAAGCGCTTTTGAACCTCTTTGAACTGGATAGCTAAAATTTTGCGTGCGTGTTCTAAGGTTAATGGTTCGAACAACACGACCTCATCGACACGGTTTAAGAATTCTGGACGGACTACTTGTTTCAGTAATGTCATCACTTCTTCTTTTGTTTCCTCTAAAATCAAGGCATTATTCCAGCCTTCCATCTGAGCCATTTTCTCTTGAATCAAGTGGCTGCCGATGTTCGAGGTCATAATGATGATCGTATTTTTGAAGTTCGCGGTGCGTCCCTTGTTATCCGTTAAGCGACCTTCGTCTAACACCTGCAATAAGATGTTCCAAACGTCTGGATGCGCCTTTTCAATCTCATCTAATAAAACCACCGAGTAAGGTTTGCGACGCACAGCTTCCGTTAACTGTCCGCCCTCATCGTAGCCCACATATCCCGGAGGCGCTCCCACTAAGCGGCTTACCGCATGGCGTTCCTGGTATTCAGACATGTCGATGCGGATCATCGCGTTTTCGTCGTTGAATAGGTAGGATGCCAAAGTTTTGGCTAATTCCGTCTTCCCCACACCCGTCGTACCCAAGAAGATGAACGAACCAATGGGACGCTTCGGATCTTGCAATCCCGCACGAGAGCGGCGAACCGCATCCGAAACCATTTCGATCGCTTGATCTTGACCTGCTACCCGTTTGTGCAGTTCATCTTCCAAATGCAATAACTTCTCCACCTCCGTTTGCAACATACGGCTCACGGGAATTCCAGTCCATTTCGCCACCACCTCTGCTACGTTTTCAGCCGTAACTTCCTCCTGCAACATCGAATTTTCTCCTGAGGAAGAAGCTTGCATATCTTTTAACTTCTGTTCCGACTCGACTAAACGACCGTAGCGAATCTCAGCTACCTTTCCGTAATCGCCTTGACGCTCGGCTTGTTCGGCTTCTAGTTTTAAACGATCGATCGTCTCTTTTTCGGCGCGGACCGCATCGAGCACGGATTTCTCTGCTTGCCATTTGGCCTTCAACGCATCTCTTTTCTCTGACAAATCCGCTAAATCGCGTGATAATATCGTTTCTTTTTCCTTGTTATTCTCGCGACGAATGGCCTCACGCTCGATCTCTAATTGCATAATCTTGCGTTGAATATCATCGATTTCTTCTGGGACGGAGTCGATTTCGAGACGCATTTTGGCAGCTGCTTCATCCATTAAATCGATCGCCTTGTCTGGCAAGAAACGATCCGAAATGTAGCGGTTCGATAATTCCACCGCCGCGATCACCGCGTCATCTTGGATTCGAACCCCGTGGTGCAACTCGTATTTATCCTTGATCCCGCGAAGAATGGAAATCGCATCAGCGACATCTGGCTCTTCCACTAAAACGGATTGAAAACGACGCTCGAGGGCTTTGTCTTTCTCGATGTACTTTTGGTACTCTTTCAAAGTCGTGGCACCGATCGCATGCAGTTCACCACGCGCCAAAGCAGGTTTTAATAAGTTCGCTGCGTCCATCGCCCCTTCGCCTCCGCCACCCGCACCTATCAAGGTGTGGATCTCATCGATGAACAAGACGATTTCTCCATCGGAGTCGGTTACCTCTTTGATGACCGCCTTTAAACGCTCCTCAAATTCCCCTTTGTACTTCGCTCCCGCGACTAAAAGTCCCATATCGAGTGACATCACGATCTTGGATTTCAAGTTTTCGGGTACGTCACCTGATACGATACGTTGGGCTAAGCCTTCCACGATGGCAGTTTTACCTACCCCTGGTTCGCCTAACAGGATGGGGTTGTTCTTCGTTCTGCGGGATAAAATCTGTAAGACCCGGCGAATTTCTTCGTCACGTCCGATGACGGGATCAATTTTTCCGGCTTTCGCTAATTCATTTAAATTCTTACCGTATTTTTCCAAAGACTGGTAAGTACCTTCTGCATGTGGATCGTTCACTTTTCTATTTCCTCTTAATTCTGTGATGGATTTCTTAAAATTTGCACTATTGATGCTCAGGGACTTTAATAGGTCCGAAACGGCATCTTTGGATTCGAATAATGCGAGAAATATAATCTCTACACTGACATACGAATCGCCAAATTCAGTTTTCAAAGCCTCCGCTTTCGTCAAAACTTGCTGCAAGCCATTGCTCGCATAAGGCTGAGCGCCTGATACTTTCGGGTAAGAAGAAAGGATTGATTGTAATTTCTCTTGAATTTGTAGAACAGACACGCCATTCTTCTTTAAAAGAAAGGCGGATGTTTGGGTGTCGTCTTGCAAGATCGCTTGCAAAAGGTGCCCCGTTTCAATGGCTTGCTGGCCATTCTGGCTCGCGATTTCCATCGCGTTTTGAATAATAATTCCAGCTTGTGATGTGTAATTATTGGGGTTCATATCGGCTAGGTTTTCCCCCTACCTAGCAAATGATTACCCAATCGATAAATTCGGAAAAAATGGCACTACATTTCGCGAAACGAAAAAGGAAATCACGCCAAAATGGCGCATATTAGGCGAATTTGGCTTTTATCGCATCTTCAAAATTCTTTAATGCAATTTGCAGATCGACTATCTCGGTGGCGAATTGAGTGAAATCACAGACTTTGGCCTTCAACTCCATCTTTTCACAAATCGAATGCACTTGAGCGGCACCTAAGGTACCTGAATTTCCCTTCAACGTATGTAGTTCGGATTGAACGCCTTTGCAACTACCTGCAGCGTGCGCTGAGATTGCAGCAGTTATCTGTTCTTTGGCCTCCGCAATAAACTCTTCTAACATACTTTGCACAAAAGCTGGATCTCCACCTACTGCATCCGATAGCGAGGCTAATACTTCTTCATCCACCACAAAATCGGCGTTCACTAAAGCCTCCTGAATGACACCATGTCCCTCGGACACCCAGCGCGATACCATCTGAATGATTTGCTGCGCGCGAATCGGTTTGGCTAAATAATCGTCCATCCCAGCCGCCAAGAAGCGTTCTCGATCTTCTTTCATCGCATAGGCCGTCATAGCTACAATAGGTGGTAAAGCGGCTAGATTCAATGCTTTCAGGCGACGCGTTGTTTCCATCCCATCCATTTCTGGCATTTGGATATCCATCAACACTAAATCGAAATTAGAATCTTTTTGCAATAAGCTAATGGCTTCCTGGCCACTGGAGGCCATCTCTACCTCACAACCAGCTTTCATCAAAATCTGACTCGCCACCTTGCGATTCGTAGCATTATCGTCTACTAATAAGACTCTTGCATGAACAGAGTTCAACGTTCCCGAAATCGAAAGATTTTCGTCTTTTTTCGTTT
The DNA here is from genome assembly GCA_903837305.1 of uncultured Cytophagaceae bacterium. Classification (GTDB taxonomy): domain Bacteria; phylum Bacteroidota; class Bacteroidia; order Cytophagales; family Spirosomataceae; genus Aquirufa. The sequence goes on along the minus strand of CAILUB010000127.1, from coordinate 2,468 downwards.
TGGCCGCTAGTGAAGAATCTCCTATCGCGAGTTTAATCGTAAACCAAAAAGTACTTCCCTTTCCCTCCTCAGACTCTACGCCGATATCCCCATCCATCATCTTACAGAACTCCCTTGAAATCGCTAGACCTAATCCAGTTCCTCCATAGTTTTTCGAGGTAGAATTATCTATTTGTTGAAAGGCGTTGAAGAGCTTTTCTAAATTTGTAGGACTGATACCAATCCCCGTATCCGAAACCCGAACCTCTAATTCCGTCACATCAGAAGAAACCGAAATAGGTTTCACCGAGATCTTAACGGAACCATTCTCCGTAAACTTCAGCGCATTCGAAGTTAAATTGGATAGAATCTGCAATAAGCGCGTCTCATCAGCCTTCACATAAGCGGGCACTTTATCATCTAGTTTATACGAGACTTTATTCCCTTTCTGATGCGCTAATGGAGTAAATAAAGCCATCAAGCGATCGAAAACATCCTCTAGCAGAATATCCGTAGGATGTAAGACCATCTTGCCGGCTTCGATTTTGGCCAAATCCAAAATGTCATTCAAAATATGCAATAGCGTCTCCGACGACTTACGTATCGTTTGTAAATAATCTCTTTGTTCTTCCTCCAGCGGTGTATCACAAAGTAAGTCCACCATCCCAATCACCCCGTTCATAGGCGTCCGGATTTCATGCGACATATTCGCCAAAAACTGTTCCTTCACCTGCAACGAGTGCTCTGCTTGTTCCCGCGCTTCGACGAGCTCAATTTGGTACTTCTTAATATCAGTGATATCCCGAGCGATACCAGAAACTTCCGAGATGATTCCCTGATCTAAAATGGGATTCAAATAAATTTCTAACCAGCGATCCGTCCCATCTTTCTTCTTCAAACACAGCTCAAAGTGCTGCTTAGTACCTCTGAACGCTTGTTTATAATGGTCTTCCATCAACTTGCGTTCCGCCGGTGCCATCATCTTGAATCCCATCGTCTCCGAACTAAAATTCAATTGAGGCATAATCCCCAGTTCTTGCTGAAGCAATTCGGCGTAATCATGATTAAAGCTCTGTAACATCAATCGCTTGTTCACTGACCACATGAGGTGAGACGAACTTTCGAAGATCGAATTTAATCGAGCCGTTTCTCTAGCCAAAGCCTCTTCCGCCTGCTTCCTCGAAATCGCAATCGCCACTTGCCCCGAAATAAAGTCCAATAACTCTAGATCTCGGTTCTCGTACTTGTTCGCCCGCTCATAGGACTTTACTCCAATGATACCCGTCACCCGATCCCCAATCCGGAGGGGAACACAGAGCATTACTTTGGGAACCACCCCATAGAGGTAAATCTTCTTCTCTGCCGCTAACTGATGAATCTCATCATCATGCAAAATCAGCGGCTTATTCGCCATCAACGCATATTCGGTCAACCCGTTCCCTAAGCGGCGCTTTGTAAAGTGCACCCGGGAATTAAAGTATTCATCGATGTAATAAGGAAAATAGATATAACTCTTCCCTGGATCGTATTGAGCGATGAAGAAATTCTTCACGTCGATCACCTCGCCTAATTGCTTGTGAATATTAACAAAAAGATCATCCAGATTCGAAGAATTGATAGCTACTTGAGAAATGGAGGAGAACAATTTATTCGCACGCTCCGCACGGACTTTCGCTGTGGAATTGTGCAAAATACAGCGATAAGCGGTAGGCACTCCCCGCTCGAAACGGCAAGTCACTGAACCTGACACATACAAACGGCGTCCATCTTTACGCCTAAATACCGCAGTAAACTCAGGAATATCTTCCCCTCTCGCTAAAGTATCAAATTGCGCTTGCGTCTGATGTGCAAACTCCGGATGCAATACATCCTGAATCTTTAAATCTTTTGCTTCCTCCTCACTGTACCCCATGGTTTCCAGCCAAGCTCGGTTTACGAATAGAAATCGACCAGTTACCCCGGTGATTTGGATGAGGTCGGTGGTATTGTTAATTAAGTCTTGTAATTGGGCATTAGAACGCGATAGGGCTTCCGAAACCTTCTTCTTTTCGCTAACGTCCTCCCCTATGATACTCAGGAAATTATCACTCACTACTGTAGAAGCCACTTCTACCCATTTAATGGCACCTGATTTCGTTTTGTAATTCCGTTCGCGTTCTTCGAATAGACCACCGGTTTGAATCGCTTTGTCAAACGAGGTTCTACGTAGTTCACTTTCGCCATCCGGAACAAGGGTACTAAAGAAGTCCTTTCCATTTAATTCCCCCGGCTTATAGCCTAGTAATTGGTGCGTGTAGGCATTCGCATGCGAGATGGTGCCATCCAGCGCCATAACGATGCCAAAAAGCTTCAGGGAATCCAATGTTTTAATCAGGGCCTGCTTGTCCTCCATGCCTTTAATCGAAAATTTTGCTTAAATGTACAAAAAAGGGCTTAATTTTACTCCTTAAACCCCAGAGACCCGGTGCAAGTAAGAGCAAAAAAGAGTT